>JACXUQ010000484.1 GCA_014763835.1 Thiotrichales bacterium | reverse complement strand
CGCAGCTAATAGCTCGCTATTAGCAAGTTTTTCAACAAAAATCAGGCTATTTTTAACCATTTTTATTCGTGTAGCCATCTCGTGCAAAGCTCTCAATTAATTAGCGTGGACTTTTTTCACCAGTTCCAAGTCAAGGTAGTCGTGGCCGTGGTGGTTGCCTGCTAGTACATTGAACGCTTGTCCGGGTTCACCCATGTGATTCAGTACGAGATCAGCCGCAGAGAAATCGTCTTCCGCGGTGTAGTCGTTAATGGTGATAATAGTCTTAACGTTGGCCGCCTTGGAGGATTGAATGCCGTTTGAAGAGTCTTCAAATGCAATTGCCTCTGCCGCGGTCAGGCCCATCTGTTCCAGTGCCCAGTGGTAGATATCCGGTGCCGGTTTTTTAGCCGGTACGATGTCACCTGCCGCAATCACTTCAAACCAGCTTTCAGAATCGGGCCCCAAGGTGCTTTCCAGCAAAGCCGTGACATTGGCCGGCGTGGTGGTGGTCACTACCGCCATGCGCATGCCCTGTTCGCGCGCTTCGTTGATCAGACGCTCCACACCGGGACGTAACGGAATCAAACCGTCGGCCAAAAGTTGCGTGTAGAAATCGGTTTTGGACTCATGCAGGCCTTTGACAAACGCATCGAAGTTGTCCGGTTTGACAAATTCGGTATTGAACTTGTCCAGATAAAAACGGATACGCTCTTTGCCGCCGGTGACCGCCAGCAGTTCGCCGTACAGGGCTTCGTCCCAGTTCCAATCCAAGCCGGCCTTTTCAAACGCCAGGTTAAACGCCACGCGGTGACCGTCTTTCTCGGTATCGGCCAAAGTGCCGTCTACGTCAAACAGAAGTGCTTGTAAGTATGCCATGTGTCATGGTCCTCATAGTACTTGATTAAATTGGTAAAGAATTCTGATTGATATAGGGGCAAATAGCAAGATTTACAAGGCAGTGGCAATGAATTTTGATGAATTTTTGGCGAGATTTAAGCGGGAATGCGTAGGTTTTTGTACACATGACCACTGCAGGATTAAGGAGAATTTTTAGGGAATTGTAAAAAAAATCTGCTTGTTGCCTCCTCTAAAACCTGCTATAAAATGCGGTTAAGTCAAATCGGATAATGCCGCAGAATCGTTTGTTTAACGGC
>JACXUQ010000065.1 GCA_014763835.1 Thiotrichales bacterium | reverse complement strand
GCTAATAGCGAGCTATTAGCTGCGTTTTCCGCCTCAACCAGCCAATTTTTTCCTCATTTTTATTTCGCGCCCCACTCGTGCAAAGCTCTCATTAAAAAATAACGATATTAGTGATTGACTAAATTAGAAAACACTAATACAATTCGTCTTAATCATGTTTCTTCATGAGTATCCTCCTCTGATTATTTCTATATGAGATAATATTTAAACCCCGGTTGTCCACTGGGGTTTTTTTTGTCCTTGTTTTTACTTTTCTTGTTTACCGATGTTGTCGCGGTTTAGGTTTTTAGGGCGACGGCTCTTGTACCGAGCCGATGGCGGGCATGATGTCGCTTAAGCGGTCATAGTGTTTATTGAGCAGGGATTTGAAGATCGTCGAGTATTCGAGAACCGCCTTGACGTAAGCGCGGGTTTCGCTGAAAGGGATCGAGTCGATCCATTGATCAGCCGGCAGAGCGCCGTCTTTGGGAATCCAGCTATCGACGCGTTGCGGTCCGGCATTGTAGGCGGCCGTGGCGAGCACGCGGTTACCGTCGTATTTCTTATAAAGATAACTCAAATAGGCGCTGCCCAGTTCGATATTGGATGACGGTTCCGTCAGTTCGGTATAGCGGTTTTTCTTGAAACCTAGTTTTTGACCGATGTATCTCGCCGTTTGCGGCATCAGTTGCATCAGGCCGATCGCGCCGGCAGAGGAGCGGACATCGGCCGCAAAGGCGCTTTCGCGGCGGATAACGCCGTAAACCCAGGCCGGGTCAACGCCGTGTTTTTCGGCACTCTGCATGACCGGTTCTTTATGCGGTGTGGGAAAGCGGATTGCCAGATCGTCCCATTTTTGGGCTTTGGCGGCGGTGGTAATGGCCATGGAGTGCTGTTGCCATTGGCTGGTTAAAATGGAGACGGCGTGCAGCTCTTCGGCTCCCAGTTGATCGAGCAGGTTATACCATTCGCGTTTGGCACTGGTCAGCCAATCAATGGCCAGCAACTCCTGCATGCGCTGCAGCTGCGGGTATTTTTGGATAAGCGCCTCGCTGTCGATCTGAATGACAGGATCGGGATTGAACTGGTAATCGGTTTTGAGAATGTCGGCTGCCATAAAGGCATAGAAGTGACGCTGTTTGGCCAATTCACGGTAGATGGCATGGGCGGGTTTTTCCTGACCTGTGGCCGCCAGCGCGCGGGCCTTCCAGTACTGCCACTGGCTTTCCTGCTGCTGTTCCTGATCCATCAGCTCAAGGGTTTCGAGCAGCAGGCGCCAGTTGGATTGTTTAAGTGCGAGTTGCGCCTGCCAACGCAGACTTTCCTCGGTGGCGCTGCCGTTTTCATTCACTTCCTGCAGAAATTCGTCGGCATTCGGGTTGTCTTTGTAGGCGCTGCGCAGGGCGATGGCGCGCTGTAATTGCTGGAATTGCGCCTTGCTCAAGCCATATTGTTCGTAGAACTTTTCCAATGCCTGCAGTGCTTTTTCAGGCTCTTTCGAGGCCAGTCTTTTTACCGCCTGCATAAAAATCGGCTTGCGGATGACCGGATCGATAGAGGCGGGCAGCGGGCTAAGAATCTTGTCGGGCGATTGGTTGACCTTAAGCCAATGTTCGAACATGGCGCGTTCGCCCGAGGAAAGGTTTTTTGCCAGGGTTTGCGCCAGACTGATGCGGCGTTTGCTCATGGCCAGCTCAATGCGCTGCCAGATCATCGAGCCGGTTAAACGGCTGTGCTTGCGCAGTAAGCCGTCCAACGGCTGGCAGGCGGCACTCAAAGGACGTTCGCTAATCCACAGTTCGGCGGCCTGCTGCAACGCGGCTTCCAGTTGATTTTGGTTGGCGAGGGCTTGTACGTGGTAGCACTGCAGGTCACGCGAGGATTGCGGTTGATAATGCGACAGGAAGGTTTTCCACTGTTTCTGTTCGCCGAGATGCTCCAGCCACTTGCTTTGGAGGCGTTCTCCAAGATAGTTGTTGCGGTTATCGTTGATGAACTGGGTGATCAGCGTACTCGGCGTGCTTTGCAGGTGCAGGCGATAATCGTGATACAGCACATAGGGGTAGAGCGGATAGTCCTTGAGCTTGGCTTTGTAGTTGGCAATGGATTGGCGGTCATTGCTTTTAATCGCCTGATAGGCATCGAGAAAGAGTTGTTGGTTTTCCGATAGATTCGACTTGGCTTCGGCTGTCTGCCAAGTCGTCAAAAGCACGACTGTTATGACTGACAGAGTGTGCGAGAGGACGTAGAAAAAGGATGAACGACGGCCTTCAGGTTTCATTGTCATAAGGAATCTTCAGTACCTGTCCCGGTTTGAGATAGGTGTTTTCGTTCAGTTGATTGTGCAGTACCAATTGCTGCGTGGTCACTTTATTGGCTTTGGCGATATCCCATAGACTGTCACCTGATTTGACTACGTACTGTTTGAAACGGTCGCTTTTAGCGGTTTTGGCCGACGTGGCTTTTTTGGTTGCTTTCTTGGGTTGCCAGAGCGTAAGGCGCTGACCGGGTTGCACTACTTCGTTCGATTTCAGGCCGTTCCAGTTGGCCACTTCCTGTGTGGATACATTGAATTTCTGTGCCACGGTCCACAAGCTGTCGCCCGGTTTGAGCGTGTATTGCGTTTGATAGCCGTACTGATTGGAGCGGATCTCCAGTTTCTGGCCGATGGTCAACGGCGTGCGCACACCGATATTGTTCCAGTTGCACAACGTCTTGGTGTCGATATTGTAGTAGCGTGCGATGGTCCACAAGGATTCGCCGTTTTTGACCTCGTGGTAAAATTTCGGACCCTTATAAGATGACGTCTTTTTAGGTTGTGAGGCGAGTGCCTGCGCATAATGCTGCGGAACCGGAATCAGCAGGGTTTTGCCGACTCTCAAGCGATGGTTGGTCATATTGTTGAGTTTTTGAATCGCCTTGCTGGTGGTTTTATAACGCTCGGCGATCTCGCTCAAGGTATCGCCCGCTTTGATTTTATGCTCGGTCCACCGGATGTCGAACAGCGAGGCGTCTTTTTGCAACTGTTCGGCAAACTGTGCCTGGTTTTGCAGGGGCAAAACAATATGGTAAGGCCCGTTCGGCGGGGTCACCGCTTGCAGATAGCCGGGGTTGAGCATGGCCAGCAGATCTTGCGGCGTATCGGAAAGCGAGGCGACCATGCTCAGGTCGATCTGTTTGTCGAGGGTGACGACATCGAAAAACGGCCGGTTGTCGATCGGTTCGAGTTGAATGTTAAGGGCCTGGCGGTTTTTGACAATATGCGCGATGGCCAATAGTTGCGGCACGTAATGCTGGGTCTCTTTGGGCAGGTAGTGGCGAATCTGCCAGAAATCGGCCTTCTCGGACCCGGCCTGTTGAGTTTTTTGGCGGAATTTTTTGACCGCTTTCCAGACATTGCCGATACCGCCGTTATAGGAGGCCAACGCCAGCAACCAGTCGTTGTCGTTCAGTTCATAGAGTTTTTGCAGGTAATCCAACGCGGCATTGGTGCTTTGAATCACATCCTGCCGGCCGTCAAACCACCAGTTTTTCTGTAAGCCGTACAGATGGGCGGTTTGCGGAATGAACTGCCATAATCCGACGGCGCTCTGGTGAGAGCGCGCCTGTGCCTGAAAGCCGCTTTCGATGACCGGAAGCAGCGCGATCTCCAGAGGCATATTGCGCTCTTTGACCTGCTGCACGATGTAGTGCAGATAAGGTTTGGCGCGATCGGACACGCGCGCCAGATGTTTGGGGTTACGCAGGTAAAAATTCAGATAGGTATCAAAGGCGTCCAGATGATCATCGCCCAATGTGAGTTGCGAGGCGATCTCGTCCCACAGATTGTCGTGTTGTTCGACAATCAGTTGCGTGGCTTTAGCCAGATCGGTCGGTTCGGTGACGCTGACGGCAGGATGTGAGTTTGCGGAACGGGGTTGAGTCGCAGAAGGTGAAGGATTCGCAGTGATGTTGACAATATCCTGTGCATCGTCATGCACCAAGACCAGTTTGGTGGCTTCGTTTGCCGGTTGCGGCGGATTGAGTTGGCTACAGCCGCTCAAGCCCCCTAAAACGCCAGCGAGGGCAAGATTAAGCAGGCTTAAACGAAGAGGGATCGTTGGCTTCATTTGACACTCTCCTGCAAATCCATCTGATCCAGTGCGCCGGATTGGTCAAGGTCATCTTTCCATTCACGTAACGTTTTAAACAAACTCTCCGCAGTATCCAGTGCGCCGCGTTGCAGTAGTTGCGCTTTGATGGCAGGTTGGTCGAAACGCAGAAACGGGTTGGTGGCTTTTTCCTCACCCAGGGTCGATTGCGGCCCTTCAAGCGGTTCGGGATAGAGAATGCGGGTATTCAGAATGCGTTGGCGCAAAGCCGCGTTGCCAGGTTCTACCAGATAGGCGAATTTGAGGTTGCTCTGGGTGTATTCGTGCGCGCTGTAAAAGTTCAGATTGTCGGGCAGGGCACGCAATTTGAGTATGGAATCGGTAAAATGGGCAAAGGTGCCGGTGAATTTGCGCCCGCATCCGGCACTGAACAGGGTGTCACCGCAAAACAGCGCGTCATCATTATAGTAACTGATGTGGTCTTCGGTATGGCCGGGGGTAAACAGTACGTTCAGCGCGAAATCATCGGTGAGCGTGATGCGGTCGCTTTCTTTCAGACGGACTTCGATCAGCGGATCGGGGGTTAATTCCGGGCCGTAGACCTTGGCCTGCGGAAAGGCGTCTTTGAGTGCGCCAATACCGCTGACGTGGTCATGGTGGAAGTGGGTGATCAGCACGCCTTGAAGCTGTAACCCCTGTTGTTGCAGAAAGGCCAGAACCTGTTCGGATTCACCCGGGTCAACCACCCAGGCCTGTTGATTTTGATACAGCACCCAAATGTAATTGTCGTAGCTGCCTACCAGTGCGGGAAGTCCGATGATCTTCATAAGCGCTTTTCTGTAATTCTTGTTGGAGTTGTTATAATGCCCGGTATTCTAACAAAATTGGCGTCTCAATAGGGGCAAAAATCCGTGGAGGTCTGAGTGAATCAAGGATTCCAACGTTTTTTAAAACAGTGGTACCACACTCCGCAAGGCAGGCTGTTTTGGGAGCAGGAACGCCCCCTGTTGCAGCAGGCGCTGGATAAGCTCTTCGGCTATTTTCTGGTGCAACTCGGGCAGACTTCAACGGACAGTTGGCTGGAAGGTAGCCGGGTTTCGCACAAATTATTGCTTGATGAAAATTTTGTTTTCACCGAACGGCCTTCATCGTCAGGGGAGGCGCAAACTGCATCGCAAAGCCGGGTGCATTGCGTGCAGGCCGACTTGGACTATTTGCCGTTGGCCAAAGAGTCAGTCGATGTGATGGTGCTGCCGCATACGCTGGAAACCGTGACCGATCCGCATTACCTGCTGCGCCAGGTGGACGCCTTGCTGGTACCGGAAGGGCATCTGGTGATCAGCGGATTCAATCCATTGGCGTGCGGTGTCCTGAAAAACCGGCTGAAAAAGCACAACCGACCTTTGCGTGAGGCGCATCTGGTGAGTGCGGCGGAGCTTGCCGAATGGTTGGAGGTGCTTGGCTATGAGGTCGAACAGGTGCGCTTTAGTACCATCTCCTGTTATGAGGGGACGACCTCGAGCGACTCGCTGCTTGGCTGGCGTCTGCTTGAGAAGGTTGAAAATCTGGTGAACCGTCTGGGCTGGCAGTTCGGTAATGTGTATTGCGTGGTAGCCCGTAAGCGGGTTGATGCGCCGCGTTTGGTGGGGCTGGCCAAGCGCCGCTTTGCGTGGCCTGTGCGGCGTCCTGTACAGGTTGCAGCGCGCGGCAGTTCGAGAACGCTTAAACAAGGTATGAAGCGCTAACAATTCAAAAAAATGCCGAAAGGAAGATGACATTGCAGAAAATCGAAATTTTTACCGACGGCGGTTGCCGCGGTAACCCCGGACCGGGCGGATGGGGCGCCTTGTTGCGTTATAACGGACATATAAAAGAGTTGAAGGGAGCCGAAGCGCATACCACCAATAATCAAATGGAGTTGATGGCGGCCATTCAGGCGTTTGAGGCGCTCAAACGTCCGTGCAAGGTCAAGATCACCACCGATTCGCAATATGTCAAAAACGGCATTACCCAATGGATGGCGGGTTGGAAGAAAAAGGGCTGGAAAACGGCGGCCAATCAGCCGGTTAAAAATCAGGAGTTATGGCAGCGGCTGGATGCGGCCATCGCGTCGCACGAAGTGGAGTGGCATTGGGTCAAAGGCCATTCGGGCCATCCGGAGAATGAACGCGTCGATACCTTGGCGAATGAAGCGATTGATGAGTTGCTGGGCAAGTAGATTAGGTGGTTAAGGCGCGCAGTCAGTCTATTTCAGGCGTGTTTTCAAGCAAGGGGTATTTTTCGCAGCGGTTGCGGCCCTGTGATTTGGCGAGGTAAAGTGCCTTGTCGGCCGCCGAGATCAGTGTCTGGTAGTCTTCGTCGGTAGAAAATTCGGATTGGGCGACGCCGATGGAAATCGTCACCACCTTGCTGATTTCGGAATAGGCGTGCGGAATCTGCAGGTTCTCGATGGTCGTGCGGATCGATTCGGCGACTTCGTATGCCTCTTCCAACGTATCTTCCGGCAGAATAATTACAAACTCTTCTCCGCCGTAGCGTGCCGCAAAGTCATTCTGACGGCGCGCGGCCTTTTTCAATTGCAGCGCAATCTTTTTCAGACACTCGTCCCCGGCGAGGTGGCCGTAACCGTCGTTGTAGTTTTTGAAGAAGTCGGTGTCGATCATCAGTACGCTGAACGGTGTTGAGGTACGCTTGCAGCGCTGCCACTCTTCCTGCATGCGCTGTTCAAAGGCGCGGCGGTTGTGCATTTTTGTCAGGCCATCGGTGACCGAGAGTTGCTTGAGTTGTCGGTTGACGTGTTCCAGATTTTCGGTTTTGGTTTGCAGTTCGGATTCGATACGCTTCAACGCAGTGATATCGCTATGGGTGCCGCTGAAACGGACCGGCTCGCCATTTGCATCGCGCTCTACGACTTTTCCTCGGTCGAGGATATAAATCCAGTGGCCATTCTTATGCAGCATGCGGTGGATATTGCTGTAAAACTCCGTTTTACCGTCTATATGCGCCTGTATGTCCTGATAGCATTGTTGCAGATCGTCCGGATG
>JACXUQ010000064.1 GCA_014763835.1 Thiotrichales bacterium | reverse complement strand
TGCTTCAGCAAATCCATGATTTTACCGAGCACAAAATCGGTATAACGCACCGAGTTGTCATATTCATTAATATATTGCAGCTGCGAAGACGACAAATCATCAGTGTAAGCACTCACTCCATCCTTGCCATTGAATACGGCAAACTCTTCGGGATAGCGGTTACGGTACTGCAAATGACTGCCCATCAGATGCACAAAAATGACCTTATGGGCCGCCGGATCGCTCAACGCTTTCTCCACTGAAGGCAGCAGATAACCGTCATAGCGATGGTTCTCCACCCCGTTGAAATCATGACTGATAAAATGCGCCGCGTCAGCCATTGCCGCTAAAGGCGTGGTGGGAATCCGCGACGGCTGCTGATTGGAAATCCAGAAGGTTTTGAAGCCCGCTTTTTTCGCCGCGCCGACCAGGCTGATCGCCTTGTCGTAAGCCCACTTGTTCTGCACATTCGCCTCCGTCAACGCCACCCGCAGCGACGGACTGGTCTGTGCGAATGCCGAGACCACATTGTCAAAACGTAAGTATTCAGCCTGGTGAGCCTGCAATGCCGGGGTCGTCGGGCGGCTATAGCCGTAAACCTGCAAATGGTGGCGGTTCATCGACTCGCCAATCACCACCACAT
Source organism: Thiotrichales bacterium (assembly GCA_014763835.1). Lineage (GTDB taxonomy): Bacteria > Pseudomonadota > Gammaproteobacteria > Thiomicrospirales > Thiomicrospiraceae > Thiomicrorhabdus. The sequence goes on along the minus strand of JACXUQ010000064.1, from coordinate 6,506 downwards.
AGGTTTGCGGCTCGGTAGTTTGCATGGTTGCACTAAAGGCTTTGGTCGCATAGAGCGCCTGGCGCGCGTTAATCACCGCTTCCATGCCCTCATGCCCTCGGGCGAAATCGATACCCACACCGACGAAACCCGGAATCACGTCAAAATAACGTCCCCGGTCATAGACCTGCTGGACGGCCACGACCACCATCAACACGCCCAAGCCGGCAAAAAACCGCTGACGTTTGGTTTCTATCGTTTTGAAATCGATATTACGTAACGACAGTGTCACCACCGCCACATAAAAGGCCAACAAACTCACATTCGCAAACGACGCATAGGCGAGCAGAAATTCCCAGCCTTCATGGGTATCGGTCAAAGCCATCGCCTCAAACGACGCGGAGGTAAACACCCCGCCAAAGGTTGACGCATACAGAATATCAAATGCCCCGGACAGCGCCATCAATGCCAGAAGTCCCAGCATGATTTTCTGCAACCAGGTATGGCGCAACAGATAGGCCAAACCGCCCACCATCAACAACCAACCCAGACGGGCGTTCAGCTCGGAATCGCGTACAAACTCGACATAGCTGTGCACGACTAAAAGCGGAAAGAAAAATATAAAAAACACCGCCCACCAGGGCGAACGAAAATAGCGTTTCACAAGCTTGAACTATCCTTACCCAACAGCCAAACCGGCCTGCTGAGTTTTACGAATGAATTTAAACCCGCAATTTTATCATTTAGACAACCTAAAAGGGTAAAATACCCCTTTTGAATTGACTACGGATTTCAAGTCTCAAGATGGAAAAGCTGCAAACCAAATGGGGACGATTTAAAGCGCACTTGCAGGCATGGCTGATTGACCATGAGATTCTGCGTGCCGTTTACCGCAACTTCTACCGCTTGTCGCCCAAAGCATTTCGCAGCAACCATCCGTCACCGACGTTTATCAAAAAGCTGCATCACAAATACGGCGTAAAAACCATTATCAGCCTGCGCCGCACGGACAAGAGCGGGCAATATCTGCTGGAAAAAGAAGCCTGCGAGCGCTACGGCATCACCCTGATCAACCACCCGATGTCATCGCGTTCCCTGCCGGATGCCGACGACATTCTCGAAGCCAAACGCATTCTGGAAACCGCCGAATACCCGATTCTGATCCACTGCAAGTCCGGTGCCGACCGCGCCGGACTGATGAGCGTGTTTTACGAATTGTTTATCGAGCACAAACCGATGGAAGAAGCGCTCAAGCAACTGAGCATGAAATACGGCCACTTCCGCTGGGCAGATACCGGCAAACTCGACTTCTTTTTCGACAGCTATCTGGCCTATCGCGCCGAACATCCGGAAACGGAATTTCTCGACTGGCTGCAACACCATTACGACAAACCGACACTCAACTGCCAGTTCCACAGTGCCGGCTGGGCCAATATCGTCGTCAATAAAATTCTGCACAGAGAGTAAAGTGAGTAAGCGATGCTCGACAAACACACGCTCCATCTCTACAAACGCCTGCTGAACTACATCAAGCCCTACTGGAAAGTGGTGGCGATCACCCTCGTGGCGCTGGTTATTGCTGCCGCCATGGAACCCTTGATGCCAGCGCTGCTCAAGCCGCTGGTGGACGACAGCCTCATCGCCAAGAATCCGGATTCGATTGCCACCATTCCGCTGCTGATTATGCTCGTCTTTGTGGTCAAAGGCCTGGCGGAATATGCCAGCAAAGTCGCCAGTGAGTGGGTGGCGCACAAAGCCATTCTGGATATCCGCGCGCAGATGTTCGCCAAAATCAACAGCCTGCCGCAACAGACCCATCACGACTACACCACCGGCAAACTGCTCTCCAAAATCACCTACGACGTGCCCCAGGTCGGCGCCTCACTGAGCCAGGCGTGGATTATCATTATCCGCGACACCCTGATTGTCCTCGGCCTGATCGGTTTTCTGCTCTACACCTCCTGGCAGCTGACCCTGCTGATGCTGATTATCGGCCCGGTCATCGCCTTTATTATCGACCGCGCCAGCCGCCTGATGCGCCAGTCGAGCAAGGCGATGCAGAACACCATGGGCGAGCTCACCCAGCGTCTGGAAGAGAGCTTGAACGGTCATAAGGAAATCAAAATCTACGGCGCCGAGCATTATGAACAGGCCAGGTTCCACGCCACCGCCGAAAACCTCAGAAAGCACACCATGGACGTGGTCAAGGTTTCCGCCGCCAATGTGCCGATGGTGCAGATGCTCGCCGCGATTGCGCTGGCCGGCGTGCTCTATGCCGCCTCGGTCATGTCGGCACAAGACCTCTTCACCCCGGGTGAGTTCATCGCCTTTATCACTGCCATGGCGATGATTTTCGAACCGATTCGCCGTCTCACCAATATCAATGTGGTGATCCAGAAAGGCATGGCCGCAGCCGAAAGCATCTTTGAACTGCTGGATCAACCGGACGAACCAAACACCGGCACACTGAAACTGTCGGGCGTGCAGGGTCAGATCCGTTTCGAAAACGTCAGCTTCCGCTACGCCGGCAGCGACCAGCCCGCTTTGCAGGAGTTCAACCTGACCCTCCCTGCCAAAGAGACCACCGCATTGGTCGGCCAATCGGGCAGCGGCAAAACCACCCTGGCCAACCTCATCACCCGCTTTTACCAACCACAATCTGGACAAATTTGGATCGACGACACACCGCTCAACGACATCGAACTGCATAATTTGCGCGACCAGATCGCCTACGTCAGCCAGAACGTGGTGCTCTTCAACGACACCCTGGCGGCCAATATCGCCTACGGCCACGACGAATTCGACGAAGCCGCCATTATCGCCGCCGCCAAAGCGGCGCACGCCTGGGAGTTCATCGAAAAACTGCCGCAAGGTTTAAATACCGTGGTGGGCGACCAGGGCGCAAGCCTGTCCGGCGGACAGCGTCAACGTATCGCCATCGCCCGCGCCTTTCTCAAAAATGCGCCGATCCTGATTATGGACGAAGCCACCTCGGCACTCGACAACCAGAGCGAGCAGATGATTCAGCAGGCCATGGACACGTTGCGCCGCGACCGCACCGTGATTATCATCGCCCACCGCTTGAGCACCATTGAAAGCGCCGACCAGATTGTGGTGATGGAACACGGCAGACTCGCGGAAATCGGCAATCACCAAACCCTGCTGACGCAAAACGGCATTTACGCGCGCCTTTATCAAAACGGTGAGGCTTTGGCATGAGCAGTGCATCTCATACAAAACAGGCCACGCCGTTTCAATGGCGCTTCCTTTGTCCGCGTTTCTGGGGCATCTGGCTGGGACTGGGGCTGTTACGCCTGCTGGCTTTTGTGCCTTATCGCTTTAAATTTGCCATCGGCAAAGGGCTCGGAAAACTCATGCACCTGCTTGCCGGCAAACGCCGCCGCCTCGCCAAAGCAAGCATTGACCTCGCCTTTCCTGAAAAAACCGCAGCAGAACGCCAATCCATTCTTGAAGAGCATTTTGGCTCACTCGGCATCGGCCTGATGGAAATGGCCATGGTCTGGTGGGGCGACCATAAAAAACACCACGGCACCGCGTTTGAACGCAAGATAGTCACCTTCAAAGGCGAAGAACATCTGCGTGCTGCACAACAGCAAGACAAAGGCGTGCTGATTCTGGCGCCACACTTCACCACGCTGGAGCTCACCGGCCTGTTTGTCTCTTTTCTGACCAATTACCACGCGGTTTACCGCCCGCACGACAATCCGCTCATGGACTATCTGATTGCCAAGGGGCGCTCCATCCGTTTCGACAATGGCGAACAGGTGGAACCGGTATCCAACGCCAATACCCGCCAGATGCTCAAGGTATTGCGTGCCGGCAACAGCATGACTTTTCTGCCAGACCAGCGTTATCGTGCTAAAGGCCATGTCGAAGTACCGTTTTTCGGGCATCCCGCCAAAAGCAATCCGGCGACCTCCAAAATCGCCAAACTGACCGGCTGCGCGGTCGTGCCAACCTTTACCCGACGCATAGAAAATGCCAACGGCGTGCATTACGAAGTCGAGTTTTTAGCGGCGCTGCAAGACTTCCCGAGCGGCGATGACGCCGCTGATACGCTGCGTTTACATCATCTCTACGAGGACGCCATCCGTAAAGCGCCGGAACAGTATCTCTGGGTGCATAACCGCTGGGATCTTAAGGAACCTCTGATTGAATCAGAGGTTCCTTAAAAACGTCTAGTCATCCAACCACCCGGCCTGTTCGGTTTTAAAAAGCCAAAACGCAACGCCAACCCAATAAAAAAGCCGCCGAAAGAACCATTCCTTCGGCGGCTTTTTTGCATTTTTCAAACTGAACAGGCCGGGTAAAGCCTGCTCAATTCAAAACTTAGTGCGCACTGTGATCCGGATCCCAGCCAATCAGTGTATATTCCGCACCGCAATACGGGCACTTGGCCTTACCGGTTTCCTCAATCGGCAGATAAACGCGCGGATGCGAGTTCCACACGCTCATATCGGGCGTGGGGCAATGCAGCGGCAGATCTTTATAAGTCACTTCATAATGGCGCTTTGAGTTCGTCTTATTGTTTTGGCTCATCTCGCTACTCCTTTATTGTTTGACTTAAGCAACGGTGGTCAACCAGTTCAAATGCTTCGCTGAACGGCCGTGCACCACATCAAAATACAGGCTTTGCAATTTCTCGGTAATCGGACCGCGAGAGCCTGCACCAATCGGACGGTTATCCAATTCACGGATCGGCGTGACTTCTGCCGCCGTACCGGTAAAGAATGCCTCATCCGCGATATAGACTTCGTCACGCGTAATGCGTTTCTCAACCACTTCGATACCCAGCTCGCGCGCCAGCATCATAATGGTTTTACGGGTAATCCCATCCAGACACGAGGTCAGTTCCGGCGTATACAACACCCCGTCGCGTACCATAAAGAAGTTCTCGCCCGAACCTTCGGAAACATAGCCTTCGGTATCCAGCAACAACGCTTCGTGGCAACCGTGGCTGATCGCTTCCTGCAATGCCAGCATCGAGTTCATGTAGGCGCCGTTAGACTTGGCTTTGGTCATGGTGACGTTAACATGGTGACGCGTGTAAGACGAGGTGGCGATTTTGATCCCCTTGGTCAGGTTCTCTTCACCCATGTACGCGCCCCATTCCCAGGCTGCGACAATAATATGTACTTTGAGGTTGTCGGCACGCAAGCCCATGCCTTCCGCGCCATAGAATGCCATCGGGCGGATATAAGCCGATTTCAGATTATTTTCACGTACCGCCGCACGCTGCGCTTCATTCAGCGTCGCTTTGTCGAACGGCATTTTCATGTTCATGATTTTTGCGGAGTTGAACAAGCGGTCGGTATGCGCATCCAGACGGAAAATCGACGTGCCCTGCTCGGCCTGATAAGCGCGCACGCCCTCAAACACGCCCATACCGTAATGCAATGTATGAGTTAAAACATGCACTTTCGCCTCACGCCAAGGGACCATTTCACCGTCCAACCAAATGAGACCGTCTCTATCCGCCATCGCTTGCATTCAAGTTACTCCACAAAAAGGTAATTAAAAATAAACGCTTATTTTATCCTAAATCCCAACGCAATTAATCCCCATAGCGACAATATTCATTGAAAAACCTAGAATTCTACAAAATCCGACAACATGGCTCCCCTCAACCCCACAATATCCAGGGAACCTCTGATTGAATCAGGTTGGATTCTGGCAACGCCAAGTTTGTCAGGTCAAGGCGTGAAGTTGCAGTCATGTCTAGACCTGACAAAACTTCACAACGCAGAGATGACAAACTTGGCTAAGCCCCTTCGGGCGGGGCTTAAAGCCGGCTTCTTCGTTGTTGTAGCGCTTGACCTTAGAATGACTAAGGCCGGCCCGCCACGCCTAGAAGACGCAGGCTTTAAGTCCCGCAGAATCTCAATCTGATTCAATCAGAGGTTCCCAAGGCAAAATAGCTTGATATTTAACAACATTTGGATAGAATTGCTCTTTTGGTTTTCTAATCCCTGAAGAAGCAACCTTTTCGTGACGGCCTGCGGCGGCTCCACTTTGTCGTGCTCGCTGAAACAAGGTTGCTTTTTTGTTTGTGATAACGTCACGCCCTCAATTTGATAAGGATGCTTAGTTATGTCTGACCATTTGATGAAGACTTATGCAAGATTGCCGGTAACCTTTGAAAAAGGTGCGGGCGCTTTATTACAAGACACCAACGGCAAAAGCTATCTGGATGCCGTCAGCGGCATTGCCGTGTGCAGTCTGGGGCACGCCCATCCTGCCGTGGCAGAAGCGATTTGCGCACAAAGCCAGCAACTGATTCACACCTCGAATCTGTACAATGTCGCCAACCAGCAGGCTCTGGCCGACAAACTGGCCGAACTGTCGGGCATGGACCGCGTATTTTTCAGCAACTCCGGTGCAGAAGCCAACGAAGCGGCTATCAAGATCGCCAGAAAATACGGCCACAGCAAGGGCATTGATGTACCGACCATTATTGTCATGGAAAACAGCTTCCACGGCCGCACACTGGCGACCCTGACTGCAAC
>JACXUQ010000483.1 GCA_014763835.1 Thiotrichales bacterium | reverse complement strand
TCCCGCGGTGATATAGGGAATCAAAGCGGTTTTGCCTGCCGCTTTCAAGCTGGCCAGTTTTTGTTGAATTCTGCTCATAATGTCTAAATTCTTTTCATTATTTTAAAAACTACCACGACTTATTCCAACCGTTATGAGGTTAGCAAAATCGCGGCAAAAGCTCGGTGAAAAAAAGCGCAGTTTGCTATAGCAAATGAGCATTTTTGAATCCAGCTTTTAACAAAGAGTTTGCAAACCGCAATAGGTTAGAATTCAAAGCCTTCGATCTGGGCTATGGTATTCATATCTTTATCGCCGCGCCCCGACAGGTTCACGATAATCGTCTGATCTTTACGCATCGTCGGCGCCAGCTTTGTGGCATAAGCGATCGCATGACTCGACTCCAACGCCGGGATAATCCCCTCGAAACGCGTCAGATCACGGAAACCTTGCAGCGCTTCTTCATCCGTAATCGCCACATAATTCACTCGACCGATATCTTTCAACCAGGCATGTTCAGGGCCGACGCCTGGATAATCCAAACCGGCAGAAATCGAGTGCGTTCCCAGAATCTGTCCATGCTCGTCCTGCATCAGATAGGTACGGTTACCGTGCAATACACCCGGTTTGCCGCAGCACAGCGGCGCTGCGTGTTTGCCGGTTTCCAAACCGTACCCCGCCGGCTCAACCCCGTAGATTTGCACGCCATCATCCGGCAAAAACTTATGGAACAGACCGATGGCATTGGAGCCGCCGCCCACGCACGCAATCAGCGCATCCGGCAATTTACCCTCTTTTTCCAGAATCTGTTCACGCGCTTCCTGACCGATGACCGCCTGGAAGTCGCGCACCATCGCCGGGTAGGGATGCGGTCCCGCAACCGTGCCGATAATGTAGAAAGTGTCGTCGACATTCGTAACCCAGTCACGCATCGCTTCGTTCAAAGCGTCTTTCAAAGTACGCGAACCGGATTCAACGGCCACAACGGTCGCGCCGAGCATTTTCATGCGCGCCACGTTCGGCGCCTGACGCACCACATCGTCCGCGCCCATATAGACCACGCATTCCAGTCCCAAACGCGCCGCGACAGTCGCACTGGCGACACCGTGCTGCCCGGCGCCGGTTTCGGCGATAATGCGTTTTTTGCCCAAACGTTTGGCCAGCAA
>JACXUQ010000063.1 GCA_014763835.1 Thiotrichales bacterium | reverse complement strand
CGCAGCTAATAGCTCGCTATTAGCAAGTTTTTCAACAAAAATCAGGCTATTTTTAACCATTTTTATTCGTGTAGCCATCTCGTGCAAAGCTCTCTTAATGTTTAAATAACAGCATTTGCAGGCATTGCAAATACGCCTGTTCGTCCGGTTCGGTCTGGTCACGTTGCGCAATCCACAGCACTTCCGCCAGACAATCCATCATGGCGTGTTCGGTCGCCATCACATCACCGAGTTTCTCTCCCAGCTGCCGATAGACTGCCTGGATTCCTTGCGGACGGTCCAGGGTAACCTGTTCCTGCAACGCCAAATGCATGCCCATGTGCAGAAAAGGGTTGGTTTCGCCGTCCTCGGGTTTGTACTCGTTGCCGAGGTGTTTTTCGTTTTCAAGCATGGCATGGTACTCAGGATGCATTTCGATCACGCGGGCGACCATCTGCTCCATCGCTTCCATCGGCAGTCCCATGCGGGCTTTTTTCCAGCAGTCTACGTAAAATTGTCTGAGTTTGTCTCGTTCTGAAGTGTATAACATCTTATTGAGCCACGAAGTGCACGAAGAGCACGAAGGGTAGGAGATAGTGAAATCTTGGTGTCCTTCGTGTTCTTCGTGGTTAAAAAGTTAGTCGGTTTTGTTTTTGTATTCGCACAGGTCGTAAATGCAGCAGGCGCCGCAGCGCGGTTTGCGTGCGGTGCAGGTGTAGCGGCCGTGCAGAATCAACAGATGGTGCGCCGGAATCAAATACTCTTTGGGGACGTTTTTCAATAACGCCTTTTCCACCTCCAGCACGTTTTTGCCGGGAGCAATATTCGTGCGGTTGGATACGCGGAAAATATGCGTGTCCACCGCCATAGTCGGCTGGCCGAAGGCGGTATTGAGCACCACATTGGCGGTTTTGCGCCCCACGCCGGGCAGGGCTTCCAAATCCTTGCGGTTGTCGGGCACCTGCGAACCATGCAGCGCCACCAGCATCTTGCAGGTTTTGATAATGTTTTCCGCTTTGGTGTTAAACAGCCCGATGGTCTTGATGTATTCCTTCAGGCCGTCCACACCCAACGCATAAATCGCTTCCGGCGTATTCGCCACCGGAAACAGTTTGGCGGTGGCGATATTGACGCCTTTGTCGGTGGCCTGGGCGGAGAGAATCACCGCAATCAGCAACTCAAAAGGGGTGCTGTAATGCAGTTCGGTTTCCGGTTCGGGAATGGCGGCACTCAGACGTTGAAAGATTTCCAGACGTTTCTGTTTATTCATAAGGCTGCAAATTATTTTGGTTGGGACATTGGCGTGACCGCGACCTGAATGCCCAGCGGATTAATGCGTTTGGCGGCTTTTTTGGCATCCAGCATGTTTTTAAAGGCGATCAGCAATCCCAGTCCGATAAATGCACCCGGCGGCAGGATCGCCAGTAACACGCCCTGATAATCGTCCCCTAGATGGATCGTCCAGCTGCGTGCGGCTTCGCCGAACATCAGGTAGGCCTGATCGAACAGCGTGCCGTTGCCGATCAGCTCGCGCAGCGCACCCAAAATCACCAGTACCAGCATAAAACCCAGTCCCATAAAAAAGCCGTCGAGCAGGGCGCGATCCAGCGGCTGTTTGGAGGCATAGGCTTCGGCACGACCCAGAATCGCGCAGTTAGTGACGATCAGCGGGATAAAAATGCCGAGAATGCCGTGCAGTGTATGGAAATAGGCGTTCATCAATAGGTCGATGATGGTCACCGCGGTGGCGATAATGGCAATGAACACCGGAATGCGGATTTCATCGGAAACGTGGTTGCGAATCAATGAAACCAATGCATTGGAAACCATCAGCACCGCAAGGGTAGCCAGACCAAGGCCCAAACCGTTGACGGTGTTGTTGGAGACCGCCAGTAGAGGACAAAGCCCTAGCAGAGCGACCAGCGCCTGGTTGTTCTGCCACAGACCGTTATCGACGATTTTCTTGTATTCCTGCCAGTGTGCCGATTTGGCTTTCGCAGAGGAATCTTGTTCAGCTTCTGCAGATGGCATAATGGCTTCACTCATACAGGGAACCTCCTGCTTGGTTAATCATTGCTAGCGTTTTTTTGACGGCCTGAACAACGGCACGCGGCGTAATGGTGGCACCGGTGAACTGGTCGAAATCGCCGCCGTCCTTTTTCACCGCCCAGCGCGGCACATTGTCGTCGCGCAGATTACGACCGTTGAATTCGAGAATCCACGGGCTTTTATGGATTTCGATTTTGTCGCCCAGGCCGGGCGTTTCCTGATGTTTGAGCACGCGTACCCCTGAAACGCGGCCATCGGCCAGAACACCGACCAGCAGGGTGATATTGCCACTGTAACCGTTGGGCGCAATACTGGTCAGCAAGAGTCCGGCCGGTTGGCCGTTTTTGCGCGCGCGGTAGACCGTTACCGGCGAGAGGGTTCCCAGCTGAACCAGCAGACTGGGATCAGTGATTTGCAGGGTGTCTTTGAGCGGATCGTTGTCATAGAGTTCCGGCGGCAAAACTTGGTTAAAAGTATTCAGCAAAGTCGTCCGTTCGGCGTCGGCGATCGGGGAGTCGGTCAGTTGTTTGACGGCGAGCAGCAACACCACACTGAGCCCGACAAACACGCTGAGTTTGCCGGCGGAGCGCGCCATAACCTGCCATAGAGAAAGGTTTGAAGACATCAACAAAACTCCTTAACGGCTGTGGCCGAAGACCCGCGGTTGGGTGTATTGGTCGATCAAAGGCACGGCGATATTCATCAGCAGAATCGCAAAAGCGATACCGTCCGGAAACGCGCCCCAGGAGCGGATCACGTACACCAGTACGCCGATGCCGGCGGCGTAGATGAGTTTACCGCGTGGCGTGGTACTTGCCGTGACCGGGTCGGTGATAATAAAAAACGCTGCCAGCATGGTGCCGCCGCTGAGCAGCACAAAACTCAAGGGCGGGTAAACCGCCGGGTCAATGGCGTGGAAAAGCAAGGCCATTGCCGATAACGCGCCAAGGAAACCAAGCGGATACTGCCAGCTGATGGTGCCGTTCAAAATCATATAGAGCCCGCCGAGAATAAAGGCGATATTGATCCACGCCCAGCTGTTCAGTCCCCACGGCAGCTGGCTGTCGTGAGCGCGTAGCGTGTCCGGCACCATTACACCTTGCGACAATCCGGTACGCAGTTCGTTCAAGGGGGTAGCACCGGTGATCATGTCCAGACTGTTGCCGTCGAAGTGTCCCATAAAGATGACCTGCGCCGAATGCATGAAATCGAGTGTGTAACCGACGACCTCACCCGGCATGGTCCATTGCGTCATCGGCACCGGGAAGGAGATCAGCAAAAAGGCATAACCGAGCATCGCCGGGTTGAAGGGGTTGTAACCCAAACCGCCGTAGAGGTGTTTGCCAAAAATCAACGCAAAGGCGCTGCCGCTGACGACAATCCACCAGGGCGCTTCCGGCGGGATACAGAACACCAGGCCGGTCACGGTGATCAGCGCGCTCATATCGGTCATAAACGGCAGCACCGGGCGACCGCGCAATGTGAGCATGACATATTCGACGACGATCGCCGTGGTCACCGCCAGCATCCATTGAATCACGATGCCATAGCCGAAAAGGTAGATATGCGCCAGCAACGCGGGCAGGGCGGCCAACTGCACTTGAAGCATGACTTTGCGCACGCTTTGGTTGTTATGGGCGTAAGGGGAGGAAAGAGCGGTCACGATGAAGACTCCTGTGAACTGGCGTCTGACGCAGCGTTTGAGTTGTCTGCGGCCTGACGTTTTTGCGCAGCGCGGGCTTTGGCGGCCTGCATGGCTTTTTCGCGTTTCAGGCGCGCGGCTTCGGCCGGATCAGGGGCCACCTCACTACTGCTGGCGCCTGGCTCGGCAGCGCTCAACGCCTCAGAAACGGGCTGCTTTTTGGCGGCAGCGCGAGCCTTGGCCGCTTCTCTGGCCGCCGCCATCGCCGCTTTGCGTGCCGCCTCTTTTTCAGAGGCCGGCGTTGCTTCACTGCTGCCGGTTAAGTCGATCGCTTCGGTTTTTGGAGAAGTCGAGGCCTCCGCGGTTTGTGAAGACCCGGCCTGTTGAGTTTTTTCGCGACGTTGTGCCGCCGCTTTCATGGCCGCGGCCTTGGCGGCCGCTTTAGGATCAGGTTTGCTATCAGGGGTATTGGCACTTTCTTTATTATCCGAAATCTCAATATTCCCAGAGACTTTCGCTTGAGCGCGTTTTTGCGCCGCCAATTGTGCGGCTTTGCGTGCCGCGGCTTTGGCATCAAGCGTGGTGTCTTCAGCCCCGGCCTGTTGGGTTTTTTCCGGCGATTTTTCTGCCGTTTGTTTGGCGGCGCGTGCGCTGGCGGCTTTAGCCGCTTCGATGGCTTTCAGGCGGGCGGGCGGAATCGCTGGGCTCTCCGCTTGGGTCGCTGCGCTCTTGGCTTTTCTGGCGGCCGCGGCACGTGCCGCCGCAGCCGCTGCAGCAGCGGATTTGGCCGGTTTGGCTGCGTCAGTGGCGGCTGAGGATGCAGCGGCTACTTCTTGTTTGACCGCCTCTTTTTTGGCTTTAAGGCGTGCTTCGCGTTCCTCTTTCTCGCGCTCGATACGCGCCAGTTTGAATTCGTGGCGCTGTTTCGCCAACTCCGTTGCCTGCTGCTCCGCCTTGATGGTTTTGATTTCCGATTTGGCGTGACGGTAGTATTGCACCAGCGGGATGTGGCTCGGGCAGACATAGCTGCAGCAGCCGCATTCGATGCAGTCGAACACATTGAGTTTTTCGACTTTGTCGAACTCGTGCGCCTGAGCATGCCAGTACATCTGTTGCGGTAGCAGATTGACCGGACAGGCATCCATACAGGCGCCGCAGCGGATGCAGGGCATCTGCATCTCAGCCGGCTCGGGCGGATTGGCCAAAATGCAGTTGGTGGTTTTAAGCACCGGTACCTGATTGTTCTGCACCTGGAAGCCCATCATGGGGCCGCCCATGACCAGTGGATAATCGAGCGCGACTTTGGGTTTGGCGGCTTCGGCCAGTTCGACAAACGGCGTGCCGATCATTACCGGCATATTGAACGGTTTTTCCAGTCCCAAACCGGACACGGTGACAATCCGTGAGGTCAGCGGTTCGCCCAAGGTAACGGCGCGGTAAATCGCCGCGTAGGTGGCGACATTCATCATCAGCATGCCGAGATCGACCGCATGGGCTTTGCTGGGCATTTCCACGCCGGTGAGCTCAAACGTCAGCTGTTTCTGGGCGCCCATCGGGTAGACGGTGGCGACCTCTTTGATTTCAACTTTGAGGTTGTCATGCTGGAGTTGTTTGGCGGCGTGGCGCATGGCATTGATCGCGGCCGGTTTGTTGGTTTCGATGCCGCAGAGAATGCGTTTGGCTCCCAAAGCGTGAGCGGTGATCAACGCGCCCCGCACAATCTCGTCAGCATGGGTCTGCATCAGCAGATCGTCGCAGGTGATAAAGGGTTCGCACTCGGCGCCGTTGACCAGCAAGGTGTGAATTTTGCCCGCTTCGGAGGGGATTTTGGCGTAAGTCGGAAATCCTGCGCCGCCCATGCCGATAATGCCGGCCTGCAAGAGGATGTCTTTGAGCGCCTGCGGGGTTTGCGGTGCCGAGCCGTCGACTTGCAGGGCGTTGTCTATCGCCTCATCAAGGCCGTCAGGTTTGAGGACAATACACAAATCCTCCAAGCCGGAAGGGTGCGGCAGTGTCATCGGCATAATGGCTTCAATGGTGCCGGATGTCGGCGCGTGTATGGGGACGATCAACGCCTTACGCGGGTCTTTGCCGGCTTGCGCCAACAACTGGTTTTTCTTGACGCGCTCGCCAACCTGTACAATCGGTTCGGCCGGTAGGCCAACCGGTTGCTGCAGCGGCAGCACCAGTTGCGATGGCATCAATGTGGTGCGCAACGGCTGGCTGGCCGAGAGCGATTTATTGTATTGCGGTGATACGCCGCCGTGGAAACGATGCAACCAGTGATTGGCGAGCGGCAAGAGCGTGGCTAGTCGTTGTAAAAGTCCCATTATTTGGCCTCCTGCACGGTTTGCGGTTCGGGCCACTGCCAGTTTTTGGTAGTGATTTCAATCGGCTGCATGGAGATGCAGTCCACCGGGCAGACCGGCACGCATTTTTCGCAGCCGGTGCACTCTTTCTGGATGACGGTATGCATCTGTTTGGTGGCGCCGAGGATCGCGTCCACCGGACACTCCTTGATGCAGAGGACGCAGCCGATGCAGAGGTCTTCGTCGATAAACGCGACTTCTTTGGGTTTAGGCTCGGCCGCTTCGGCATCCATCTCCTTGGGTTCCCGGCCGGTGATCTCGGAGATCTGAATCATCACTTCGGTGCCGCCGGGAATGCAGAGATTCACTTCGGACTCGCCTTTGGCCAGAGCTTCGGCATAAGGTTTGCAGCCTGGAAAACCGCATTGTCCGCATTGGGTTTGCGGCAGCACCTTGTCGATACGCTCCGCCATAGGATTGCCTTCGACTTTGAAGCGCAGCGATGCGTAGCCGAGTAATAAGCCAAATACAATCGCCAGGCCAAGAAAAACGATAATGGCTTCAATCATTTGACCAACCCACCAAAGCCCATAAAGGCCATTGACATCAAGCCGGCGGTAATCAGAGCGATCGGCGCGCCTTTAAAGGGCGCGGGAACATCCGAGGCATCGATACGTTCGCGGATGGAAGCGAACAGAATCATCACCAGCGTGAAACCGACGGCGGCCCCGAAACCATAGACGGCCGAGGAGATGAAGTCGTGTTTTTCGCCGATATTGAGCAGGGCCACACCCAGCACCGCACAGTTGGTGGTAATCAACGGCAGGTAGATGCCGAGCACCTGATAGAGTGCCGGGCTGGTTTTGTGGATCGCCATTTCGGTAAAACCGACCACGGCGGCGATGGCGAGGATAAAGCCGATGGTTTGCAGGTATTCCAAGCCAAAGGGTTGCAGCAGGTAGGTGTAGATCAGGTAGCTCAATACCGAGGACAGCGTCATGACGAAGGTCGTCGCCAAACCCATGCCGAGGGCGGCGTCGGTTTTTTTGGAAACGCCCATAAATGGACACAAGCCGAGGAACTTGACCAATACGAAATTATTGACCAAAACCGTACTAATCAAAATAAGCACATATTCCTGCATCAGTAATCCTTAAAAGCTAA
>JACXUQ010000482.1 GCA_014763835.1 Thiotrichales bacterium | reverse complement strand
ACGCAGCTAATAGCTCGCTATTAGCAAGTTTTTCAACAAAAATCAGGCTATTTTTAACCATTTTTATTCGTGTAGCCATCTCGTGCAAAGCTCTCAAATAAAAACTCTTTTTAAAAAGCGCAACACTATGATCTCTCCCACGCTTCCTAACCAAACCCGGTTTTTAGTGCAAACGGCGGCCTTTATTGTTGTGGCATTTTTGAGCACGCCCTCTTTTAACTGGACGGATGGCACCAGCGTGATCGTGATGCTGATCATCACGTTGCTGTTTATGGGGTTCGGCTGGCTGGTGTTCAGATTATTTCATCGCGTGGAGTGGCAGTATCAGCAAGGCTTTGACGATAAGGGCTATGTACGCCTTAAAACCATTCGCTGGTTGATTGTGGGCCTAGTGGCCATCTCTACCGTGTGGACACAGCGGCAAAATCCCGAACTGGCGCAAACACCTTTGTGGATCAACGCATTGTTGTCGTACTGGTCAACCTGGATGGTGGTGTGGTTTGTGTCGCTGTGGGTTTTGTGGCCGGTAGCTTACTATAAAAAACCGACCGACTCCGGGGACTACTTCTGGCGAAACTGGCCGAACAGTGAAACACCGCAAGCCGAAAACAACCCACCCAAAGCCACTTGGCGCGAGTTGACGGTGTTGCGCGTCAACACTCTCAAACCGGTTTTTTGGCTGGTGATTTGGGCGATGCTGTTAATCGGTCTGTATGAGGCGTTGGCGAGTTTTTATGCGTGGCTGTTTGTGGTATTTTTTGTTGCCATTCTGTTTAACGGCGTGGTCAGCGCACTGGCAGGCATGGCGGTGATAATGTTTTGTATTGTGGAAGCCGTATTGCGGCGCATGTTTGTGCTGCCCAAATATTTAACCGCACGCGACGAGACCTATATTCACAATCTAACCCAACGCCAAGCGCAAACTGAAGTTTTTATTGAGCAGGAGGTTCACGTTAAGCGCAATCCAGCCAGCAATAAATTCTGGCTGGGTGTCATTGCCGGTGCCATCGGCATTAGCCTGATCAGCGGCTGCGACAACGAGTAATGCAAAATATAAAGAAAGACAAAAGGCGCCGGAATCGAACCGGTTAAGAACTGACGAATCAGAACACGCTTAGTGCGAACCACTCCACCTTTTGCCAATAC
>JACXUQ010000481.1 GCA_014763835.1 Thiotrichales bacterium | reverse complement strand
ATTGCCGCCGAAAGTCTGAATTACCTGATTGGCAATCCGCCGTTTGTGGGACATCAGTGGCGCAGCAAAAAACAGCAGGTCGATATGGAGTCTGTTTTTCCCAAAGGCGGTAAATTCGGCAAACTCGACTTTGTTGCCGCCTGGTTTTACAAAGCCGCCGTCTTTGCCCAAAACACCCCGATTGGCATTGCCTTAGTTTCCACTAACTCCATTACCATGGGCGAACAATGTGCGATTCTTTGGCAACCCATTTTAGAAATGGGCTATCACTTAAACTTTGCCCACCGTACGTTTCAATGGAATAACGAAGCCCACGGCAAAGCCGCCGTGCATTGTGTGATTATCGGCTTCAGCCAAGTCGAACAGCCAACCAAGGTGTTGTTTGATTATCCTGACATCAAGGGTGAACCGATTGCATTGGAAGTCGGCAATATCAATCCCTATCTGATTGATGCGCCCAATGTGCTCTTGCCCTCTCGCAGCAAACCGCCAAAAGGGATGCCAGCCATGACAAAGGGGAGCCAACCCACCGATGGCGGCCATTTGATTTTAAGCGAAACAGAACGCATCGAGTTGCTGCAAAAACACCCCGGCCTGTTGGAATTTATTAAACCGTTTATTGGCGGCCGAGAACTCATTAACAATGAAAAGCGCTACTGCCTGTGGTTTGCCGACGCCTCCCCACGACAACTGGCGGAAGTGATTAAAATGCCCGAAATCAAAGCGCGCATTGAAGGGGTGAAGCAAGCAAGGCTCAAAAGTCCAACCGCCAGCGTACAACAAATGGCAGAGCAACCGTTTGTCTTCACCCAAAATCGCCAACCCAAAAGCACCTTTATTGCCGTGCCCGAAGTTTCTTCCGAACGGCGCAAATATGTTCCGATGGCGTTTTTGGATGCCAACACGGTTCCAAGCAATAAAATCTATATGATTCCCGATGTCGGTTTATATGAATTTGGCATTTTAACTAGCCAAATGCACATGGACTGGATGCGCACCGTGGCAGGGCGTTTAAAAAGCGATTACAGCTATTCCCCAAATGTCTATCAACTCTTCCCTTGGCCCACTGTCACGCCCGAACAAACCGCCCAGATTGAAAAACTGGCGCAAGCCATTTTGGATGCGCGTGAGGTGGAATTTGCCAAAGACCC
>JACXUQ010000480.1 GCA_014763835.1 Thiotrichales bacterium | reverse complement strand
TCTCTTCTAGTGAGCCTTTTTTATACTCATTTTGGAGCAGTGGTAAAGAGCTGAAATCCCATGAAGTTTCGTATGAATCCCAGTCTTGTTTTGAAAAATTAACAAGATTTTGAACTATTGTTTTTGTTTTACTTTTAATTTCTTCATTTAATACAATAGGCAATCTTGCAACATAACCAACTTCAAAACTTATATTTGGAGTCAAAAAACCAAGAAATAGATTTGATAATTTTGAACCTAAGTATCCAAGTACTTCATAAATATATTCATTTGCAATTAAAGGTTTTCCACTTACAGTAAAAACAAAACCAGCTGGACAAAATCGAATCCCTAATGTACTTCCTATTCCACCCCAAGTTAAAGCTTGTTTAAAATTTGCATCTTTATTTCGTATTGCAGAACCGCTATAATTAGAAATTCTTTCTCCATTATTTTCCCAATCTATTAATATTTCATTATTACCATACCATTTTCTAAAATCACCACCTTTAGTAGCTGGGTACCATTTAGGATTATTCTCATTAAATATTGAAATATTGCTAATTTCTATTTCATGCCAAATCTTTGTAAAAATGTCATTATTACCAGTTGATGTTCCTTGTTTTGGTTCAGATATTTCACTTAATAATATACCCGTTTGAAAAATTCTTTTAACAGAATTACTCATCCAATAAGCATATGGATAACCTGAAATATTTTTAAATTCTCTTTCACTAGAATTATATATTTTGTCACTATTTTTACCTTGAATTGCTTCGAAAAATAAAGATTTTTTTTCTGCTTCTGATTGCCCATCAACCAAACAAAAGTAAGTACCATTATTATTTGATACATCATTTAAAATGACAAAAGAAGTAGTAGTTACAACTTCACCACCAATTGAGTCAAAAGCATGAGGTCCTAAGTGTAACATATTTACTATACTAGATGTTTTCATTAATGTTTCTCTTAATTTTTCGAATGATGAAATAAACATCCATCCATGCATAGTAATCATTGATAAATACCCTTTCTTTCGAAGTAGAGTTTTATTTCTTAAAATAAACATTGCATAAAAATTAGAATATCCCCTATCCCAAGCTTCAGGAAATTGTTTTTTAGACCAAGTAACTAATCTAGCATTCATCCCCTTACTACCCATATATGGAGGATTTGC
>JACXUQ010000062.1 GCA_014763835.1 Thiotrichales bacterium | reverse complement strand
GCCAAATTTTTGACATTCTGTAAAAACCCGTATATAAAGAGCTAATGTTCATTAACAGATGACGGGAAATGTCTCAAGAACTCTTATCCTCTTTGGTCGGCGACGGGCCGGCTATGCAAAAAGTCAAAAAATTGATCCTTCAAGTCGCCAAAACGGATGCGACGGTGCTGATTTTAGGTGAATCCGGAACCGGTAAAGAGGTGGTGGCGCAGTCTTTGCACAATGCGTCGGCACGCGCTGGTAAGGCTTTTGTGCCGATCAACTGCGGAGCCATCCCGGCAGAGCTGCTGGAAAGCGAACTGTTTGGCCACGAAAAGGGCGCGTTTACCGGGGCGATCACCGCCCGCAAGGGCCGTTTTGAAATGGCTGAAAAGGGGACCATTTTCCTGGATGAGATCGGGGATATGCCACTGCCCATGCAGGTTAAACTCTTGCGTATTCTGCAGGAACGGACCTACGAGCGTGTCGGCGGGAATACCAGCTTCCAATGTGACGTGCGTGTCATTGCCGCGACTCACCGCAATCTCGAAGAGAGTATCACTGAAGGCAAATTCCGAGAGGATTTGTTTTACCGTTTAAATGTCTTTCCCATTGAAATGCCTGCCTTGCGCGAACGCCGTGAGGATATTCCGGCGCTGTTCGATTTCATGTTCAAAAATATTCAGGCCAGTGGCCGTGATGTTCCCTCTTTGAGCGAGCGTGCTTTGATTGCCCTGCAGCATTACAACTGGCCGGGCAATGTCCGTGAACTGGGCAATCTGGCGGAACGCTTGTCTATTCTTTACCCCGGTACATTGGTCGATTACGATGAGTTGCCTGCCCGCTATCAAATTGAATTGGATGAGAATGCCCAATTGATTGGTGTGCTCAAGGTTGCCGAAGAGGCGCAGGATGCGCCGCAAGCGGTTCAGGAAACTCAAGAAGCCGTGAGTATCGCCGCCGTTTCCGAAGAGGAAGGTAAGAGTGTCGGGTTTGAAGGGCAGGTGACGCCGCTCAATGTCTCAGGTTGGAATCAGTTGCCGAATCTGAATGATGGGATTGATCTCAAGTCGTATCTTGTAGAGCTGGAAGTGCAGCTGATTCAAAAGGCATTGGAACAAACCGAAGGCAATGTTTCGCAGGCGGCCAAACTCTTGCAAACCAACCGTACGACGCTGGTTGAGAAAATACGCAAGTATGATTTGAGTTGAGTTCAAAAAGATGTCCGTGAGCCGGCCTGTTGAGTTTTCAAAACAGCGAAAAAGCGGGGAATAGCCGTGTTGAATGAGGTGGAAAAAAGCCGTTTAGCCGAGTTGGAACAGGCATTTGAGCTGTTTAACGAAACGTCTTTGCAGCTGACGCATGCCTATGAGGCGTTGCAGCATCAGGTGGCGGAGCTGCAAGTTCAGCTCGCCAGAAGCGATCAGGAAAAACGCAAGGTTGCAGATCGCCTCAGTCGTCTGTTGAACCTGCTGCCGGCGGGTGTCATTGTGCTCAATGCCCAGGATCAGGTTGTGGAAATGAATCCCAGTGCCGAGGCCATACTGGGGGCGGATGCGTTGCATCGCAATTGGGAGATTGTGCTGCGTAACGTCTTTCTGACAGCGACGGATGCCGGTGAGTTAACCACGCATGACGAGCGGATTTTCCAGCTTGCCGAAACGCCGCTCGATGAGGCTTTGGGGCGGATTTTGCTGATTCAGGATGTCACCTCGGCGCGCCAATTGCAGGAGCACATCAACCGCCATCAGCGCTTGAGTTCCATGGGGGAGATGGCAGCCTCCTTGGCGCATCAGATTCGCACCCCTTTATCATCTGCCCTGTTGTATGTTTCCCAGATGAATTCCGATCAGTTGGATGAAGTCAGACGCAGCAAATTTGTCGATAAGGCACTTCACAGTCTGCGCCACCTGGAAGGGTTGGTGAAGGATATGTTGCAATACGCCAAAGGCGGAAAAGGTAGCGAGAAGCGCATTGAGTTGCGGGAGCTGTTTGCGCTGACGGAACAGTCGGTTGAAACGCCGGCCAAAATGACGCAAAGTGAAGTGGTGTTTGAGCCGGTTTTACCCGGCCTGGCGATTAACGGTGATCTAGACGGTCTAGTTACGGCGCTGCAGAACCTGATCGTGAATGCCATGGATGTGGTGGGTAAGCAGGCCAGTGTGCAGGTGAGCGTGCATAAAATCGCGGATGATAAGATTGATATCGTGGTCAGCGACCGCGGGCCTGGTATTGAACCGGAGCGCCTTGAAAAAGTGTTTGAGCCGTTTTACACCAGTCGGGCCAAAGGAACAGGCTTGGGTCTGGCGGTTGTCAGGGCGATTGCCGAAGCGCATAACGGTCATGTCTGGGTTAAGTCGATACCGGGTTACGGTTCAAAATTCGGCATTCGTTTGCCATTGGCGCAAATATAAGGGGATGGAATGAATATCGCCAAAATCCTGATAGTAGAAGACGACCAAGAGTTGCAGGAAGCTCTGGTGGATACGCTGACCCTCAACGGTTTTGAGGTGATGAGCGTGAGTAATGCCGAGGATGCCCTGGTGGCACTGGATGACGATATCGGCATGGTCTTTAGTGATATCCGCATGGATGGCATGGACGGCTATACCTTGATGAAGCGTATCCGCGCCATCAAACCCTATCTGCCGATTGTACTGATGACCGCTTACGGTACGATTGAACAGGCTGTAGATTCGATGAAATCGGGAGCGGTGGATTATATCGTCAAACCGTTCGAGGCCAATGTGCTGGTTGAAAAGGCCAAGGCCTACTTCAATCGTGATGCATCCAGTGAAGACGATTTTGTGGTGGCCGATCCAGTGACACAGCAGCTGAAAACCATGTCTAAAAAGGTCGCAGAAAGTGAGGCCAGCGTGTTTATCAGTGGGGAAAGCGGCACTGGCAAAGAGGTCTTGGCGCGCTTTATTCATCATCAGTCATCACGCGCCAAGCAGCCGTTTGTGGCGATTAACTGTGCGGCCATTCCGGAAAATATGCTGGAAGCCATGTTGTTCGGTTACGAGAAAGGAGCTTTTACCGGTGCAATGAAATCCATGCCCGGCAAGTTTGAACAGGCGCAGCACGGCACGCTGTTCTTGGACGAAATCGGTGAAATGAAGCCGGATCTGCAGGCCAAGTTGCTGCGTGTGCTGCAAGAGAGAGAGGTAGAGCGCATCGGCAGCCACAAGGTGATTCATTTGGATGTTCGCGTTCTCAGCGCGTCTAATGTGGATATGAAACGGGCTATAGAGAAGGGGACTTTTAGAGAAGACCTTTTTTATCGTTTGAATGTGTTTCCGATGCGTCTGCCGCCTTTGCGCGAACGTCCCAAGGATATTGCGGCGATTGCCGAAAAACTGTTGCAACGTCACTGCGGACGCAATCGCATTGAACCGATGATTTCAGCGCCGGCGATGAAGCGCTTGCTGGAGTATAGCTGGCCGGGTAATATTCGTGAGTTGGATAATGTGATTCAGCGGGCTTTGGTGATGATGTCGGGTGATACGATTCACAAGGAAGATATTCTGTTGGATATGGACACGGCGGTTATGGAAAATAGTTGCGTCGTATCCGAGGACAAGCCGGAAGAGGCGCCCGTGGAGAGCCATGTTTTTGACGGAGCATCGGAGGAACTGCCGATGGATCTCAAGGCCCGTGAAGTAACGTTGATTTTGGACACCTTGCGCCAATATAACGGACACCGTCAGAAAACCGCTGAAATCCTCAATATTAGTCCGCGAACCTTGCGTTATAAACTCGCCAGGCTCAAAGAACAGGGTGTGGATATTCCGTAATGCCGTTTAGCTATGTTGGACGGCTGGCGTGGTATTATCGGCCGATATTGATAATAATTTAGGCAGTGTCTGCAATTTCTTTGAATGACCGACAAGTCATTGGCACCTGAATTGCTTAATTTTCAAAAAACTTCTTTCATAAAGAGGCTTGATACTATAATGGTTGGAGTTTCCGCCGGAGTGGTGGAGATTCTGTTTTAACTTTTAAAATCGATCATTTCGTTTAATACGGCTTGAAAGTGTTGGAGTTTCTGTTCGGATGAGCACGATTGATACCCAAAGTTTGATGTTGCAAATGCGTTCATTGGCTGCCCAGGCGGCGTCCAAGCCTAGTGAACCTGTTGATGCGGCGCAACAGAGCGGAGCGGCAAAGGCGGAGAATTTTGCCGAATTGCTGGCCAATTCCGTCAATGC
Source organism: Thiotrichales bacterium (assembly GCA_014763835.1). Taxonomy (GTDB): domain Bacteria; phylum Pseudomonadota; class Gammaproteobacteria; order Thiomicrospirales; family Thiomicrospiraceae; genus Thiomicrorhabdus. The sequence continues at coordinate 3,012 of JACXUQ010000062.1, read as the reverse complement.
GGTCAATGCCGAGCAGCACAAGTCAGCGCAAATGAAAGAGGCGTTTGAACGTGGCGACTTGGATGTAGAACTGTCCGAGGTCATGCTCCAGGCGCAAAAGGCCAGCTTGTCTTTCCAAGCCATGACGCAAGTCAGAAACAAACTCACTGAAGCCTACAAAGACATTATGAACATGCCTATTTAAGCATGCTCTCAACCGGGACCCGTTCTTAAAAGAAGATAATTCATGGCCGAACCACAAGCCACATTTGACCCCAACTTGAACCCTGCCCCGCCAAGCGGTTTTGGCTCAACGTTGCTCAATAATTTGATGGCGTTGTCGGTTGCCAAACAAGTCAGCCTGGTTATCGCCATTGCCGCGACCGTCGCGCTGGTGGTCGGTATCCTTCTATGGTCGCAAAATACCTCCTACACCCTATTGTTCGGCAGTTTGGATCCCAAAGATGTCAACGAGGTGATGCAAACCCTTGATCAGGAAAAGGTCGAATATAAAATTGACCAGGCCAGCGGCGGCATTTTGGTCCCTTCCGACCAGGTTTATGCGTTGCGCTTGAAACTGGCAGCGGCCGGTTTTCCCAAGCAGGCGGCCACCGGCTATCAGCTATTGGATGCCGAGCAGGGCTTCGGCATTTCCCAGTTCAAGGAAACCACCCAATACCACCGCGCGCTGGAAGGTGAGCTGGCTAAATCGATCGAATCGATCAATGCCGTCAAATCGGCGCGAGTCATGCTCGGGCTGCCGAAGCGTTCCGTTTTTGTGCGCAAGCAGCAAAAGCCTTCCGCCTCAGTGGTCGTCAGACTTCATCCGGGGCGCACTCTCAATGAAGAGCAGGTGAGTTCCATTGTCTATCTCGTTGCTTCCAGCATCCCCAATATGGATGTTAAAGATGTCACCGTGGTGGATCAGAACGGTAATCTGCTCACGGGGGATGCGCACTCCACCGGCACTTTAAACATGAGCATCAAGCAGCTGGATTACACGCGCATGGTCGAAGAGACCTTGTCGAACCGTATTATCAAGCTGCTTGCGCCGATTGTCGGCGGAGAGAACAAAGTGCGCGCGCAAGTTACCGCGGAGTTGGATTTCACCCAGCAGGAGCAGACGCGCGAAAATTACGAGCCCGATCCGGAGGCGATTCGTTCCGAACAGGAAATCCGTGAAATCAACCGAAATCAGGGACCCACCGGCATTCCCGGTGCCTTGACTAATCAGCCTCCGCGCGCCGGCCTTGCGCCGGAGGAGGGCTATAAGGCTGAAAACGACCCTAATCTGCGCAACTCCACAGAAAAAACCACCAAAAACTATGAATTGGATCGCACCGTCAGTCATATTAAGAATTCGGTGGGCACCATTCATCGCCTGTCTGTGGCGGTGGTGTTGGATGACAAAACCGCGTTTGATGATCAGCAGAATGTGGTCAGAACCGCGTTGACCGAAGAGGAGCTGCTACGTTACCGCCGTTTGGTAAGCGATACTGTCGGCTTGGATGAAACGCGCGGTGATACCTTGACGGTGGTGAATGCCTCGTTTGTGGTGGCGCCGCCGGAAGCGGTCGAAGCGACACCGATCTGGCAGGAGAACTGGTTCTGGGATCTGGTGAAACAGTTATTGGCCGGATTGGCGGTATTGTTGATTATTTTTGGTGTCATCCGCCCGATGCTCAAAGACCTGTCGAAGAAAGAGGAGGGCGTGCTTTTCTACCCTGAAGAAGTGCCCGAGGAAGAAGAGAAGCTTGAAAATGTCGATCAGATTGCCAAAGCCCTTGAGCAGATGAATCAGGAGGTCGAGAACACGGCGGCACAATCCGAGGCGGAATCTGCGGATGAGCATGAGTTGATTGAGCGTGTCCGTACCATGGTGGCGGCCGATCCGAAGATGGCGGCACATATCATTAAACAATGGATGTCGGGAGGGAAGTAATGCCGAATTCAGCAATTGAAGAAGTGCGCGAACTGAGCGGCTTGGACAGTGCGGCGATTTTTCTCCTTGCGTTGGGTAAAGACAATGCCGCCAAGGTTCTGAAGCACCTTAATCCGCGTGAAGTGCAGCAGATCGGTTCAGCGATGACCTCGGTCGAAAACGTGACCCGTCGGGACATTCATAATGTGATGTTGTCCTTTCTGGAGGATGTGGGCGAAAATGCCCTGGGTGTTGATCCGAACGAATATGCGCAGACCCTGATGGCGGATGCGCTTGGCGGCGGTGGCGGTCATTTGATGGATGCGGCGCTGCTGGGCGATCAGGTCAAGGGCTTGGAAGCCCTCAAATGGATGCACCCATCGACTATCTCCAATATGCTGCGCAACGAACACCCTCAGGTGGTGGCGATTGTACTGTCGTATTTCGAGCCGGATCAGGCTGCTGAAGTTCTGCGCGGTATTCCAGAACGCTTCCAGGCTGAAGTTATCTACCGTATTGCCACACTGACAACCATTCAGCCGCGTGCGCTGTTTGATTTGAACGATGTTCTTGAGAATGCCTCCAGTGACGGCGAGGGCGGCAAGTTGGCGACCATTGGTGGTGAAAAACGTGCCGCCGAAATCCTCAACCTGGTGGGCAGCGGTATTGATTCGCGTATTCTGGATGATATTGCGGTTGAACATGAAGATGTCAGTAAGGCAATTCAAGACAAGATGTTCGTATTCGACGATATCGAAGGCATTGATGACCGCGGTATTCAGTCGATTGTGGCGGAAGTGCCCAACGAAGTGTTGGTATTGGCGCTTAAGGGTGCCGACAACAAACTCAAAGAGAAATTCCTTGGCAACGTTTCCAAACGTCAAGCGGATATTATGCGTGACGATCTCGAGTCCGGCGGCCCGGTCAAACTCAGCGCGGTCGAAGAGGCGCAGCGTACCATTGTGCAGACGGTGCGCCGCCTAGCCGACGAGGACAAGATTATGATGCCTGGAGGCGGCGAGGAGTTTGTGTAGGTGGGCGACGCATCCTCGTTTGTTGAAAAAAGCTATCGTTCGGAATCTCAGCAGGCCGGGTCTGAAGAGACGCCTGAA
>JACXUQ010000479.1 GCA_014763835.1 Thiotrichales bacterium | reverse complement strand
TTGCTCATCTTTTTTCCTTTCCTAAATTCCTCATTTATTGTATCATTTAGGAATAAGAAATGCTTAAGTCGCTGTCGAAATTTTCCGGGACATTATACTGTTCATTGTCCTTATGAAAGTATTTTTTCAGATCTTCTTCTTTCACACCACAATAACAGCAAACTTTATTCTGAGATATATACCATTTATAGAATACATAGATATTTTTAAAACCTTCTCTTCTATTCTCAGAGTTAAATAGACTTTTTACATACTGTATTCCAGGATCATGTTTTTCTTGAAACTTTTCGTATTGATGCACATCTAAGCACAGTTTTTCTCTTACAAACTCTCCTATCGTTCCTTTGATCTCTTCATTATTGAATTTAGTCGACAACAGTTCTTTGCTATCGATACATCCGGATAGTTTTAGTTTAATGTATTGTTCTTCTATTGTCATTTGATCCCCATTGTATTTGTTAAATTTCCTTTAAGGAAAAAAGTTAAATTCCATCGTCATGTTTCTATCAATATCCCGAACTTCCTCCACCTGATAAACTAGAAAACTTGTAAACAAATTTTCTATTTGGTCTATTGTTCTTGTTGGTATTGGTCAGAACCCAGATCTCATCTCCATGAATTTCTACTCCCTGTACATGATCACGATTTGGATTGAGGTTAGTACATTTGATTCTTCTTGTTGAATTTTCACCAGGCCTGATTACTTCAAGTTCATTGGAGCTTTCGATATATCTTGCGTAACCTGTTTTGCTCATTTGTGTTCATCTTTTCATTACGTTATTTTAATTGCTTTGTTTATAGTTTTTTCAATCCTTGTTCTAAATATTTTTTAATTTTTTTTATTCTTTTCTATTTGAATATTTAAACCTTCAATATATTTTTCCACTTTTTTTCATCTATTTGATAATCTGAGAATTCTCTTATTGCCTCGGTATCAATCCCTTCTATTAAACTATAATAGTAAGTTAACTCTTTTTCTTTAAAGTATTTCTGAGTTCGATACCCTGGATCACACATAATATATCTATACGGATAAGCATAGTAATCATCATCGTATTTTTGGAATGACCCCACTACAGTAGACACAAAGTTATTCGGCTAATTGGATACAATGACAGGGATGTCATATAGGCAATTAGCAAAGGATAACCATGCCAC
>JACXUQ010000478.1 GCA_014763835.1 Thiotrichales bacterium | reverse complement strand
CCGCTTATTATAATCAGTCTCAAACCAGGCTGTCAACAATCTTTTCAAATTATTTTCAGCAACTTTTCAATTCAAAACCCATCAAATCGCCGCTTTATCGCCCCACGCAACTCACCGCTCATCTCATCAATCAGCGTCTCGTCGTGAAGAGGTGCGTATTATGTCCAAACCCACAAAAAGTGTCAACAGCTTTTTTAAAAAATATTTAAAGAATTTTATCGCTGTGTTTTGCACTAGTTTTAATTACGTCTTTCTTTTACAACTGGCGCATCCCACGGTCCGGTCACATCATAGTAATAGCTGATCAAGTCTTCATTAATATCTGGAATGACTTTCATTAATGCATAGACCGCCAAGGCTGTGAACGGTGATGCAATCCCGGTTATTGCGCTCAACGCTGTTAACGAACTACCCAGTGCAGGTGTCACATCCGCCTTCAGCGCAAACTGTTTCTCTTCTAAATTAACATTGCCCGTTAATCCTACCGAAACTGAAGGCGCCTTTAACTTAAAGGCGTCTAGATGCAACAATCCATCTTTCAAATAGGCTGTACCATTTATCGAATCGTAAACCAATCCTTTGGTGGTAACATCTTTAATATTCAGTGAGAGTCGTCTTGCCAGGGATGTCACATTAAGCAGGCCCAACATGCGGGCAAACCCGGGTTCAATGCTTTCGATTACACCATCTTCTATAGTAAAGACGGTTTTTCCGATGAGGCTTGTCGTATGGAAACAAGACACACCGCCCTCCCATGTCAGATTTGCTTTTACTGTGCCGCCTTTACCTTCAAAGCCCTTTTTGAGACCAAGCAACTGCGTTAACCTGCCGACATCTTTAGACTTGAGGTTAATTTCCGTACTGCTTTGTGCAATGTTTCTATGGAAAAAATAGGTACCGGTAACCTTGCCTGCATTTCCACCCAATTCCGCATCAATATTTTGAACCAAAAAGGTCTCTCTTTTTTCCGCTGTCTGAAATGCTAATTTCGATAGTGCTATTTGACCTACGCTCATATTCTGTCCGCTGAAATGAATCGTCGGCCAACGCATACTCGGCGACGACTCTTGCACGTCACATGTCTTACTCTTTCCTCCATCAGTCTCTTCGGCTTGCGCATCGGGCAGGAGCAAACGCAGGCGATTCAATTGCACATCGATCCGTTCAT
>JACXUQ010000061.1 GCA_014763835.1 Thiotrichales bacterium | reverse complement strand
GAAAACGCCGCTAATAGCGAGCTATTAGCAAGTTTTTCAACAAAAATCAGGCGGATTTTGGCCATTTTTACTCGTGTATCTATCTCGTGCAAAGCTCTCTTTTAATGTTATGAAGGGTTTGTTATTTTTTTGACTGCTCTATAGTTGCCCATTCTCGCGTTAAGTAAAAAAACGCCTTAACTGCTAGGATTTCACTACCACACCCAATGCCGAACAAGCATATCACAGCACAAGTATTTCTGAATCAATCAATTTTATTTGGCAATAAAGCGCACACGCCCTTAGCAACACTATTCTAGTGTCTTTTTTTGCAGTTTCAATTAAGAGGCTTCAATTAAATTTTGCACAGCGGCCAGACGCTGTTCGCGGGTAGTGGCAAAAGGGTCCAATACATGCATATCCCGCTCCTTACGCAGCCAGGTCAATTGTCGCTTGGCCAACTGCCGCGTCGCCACAACCCCCTTATGCACAAAGGTTTCATAATCGATTTCACCACTTAAAAACGACCACGCCTGACGGTAACCGACGCTACGGATAGAGGTCATTTCAGGATGCAGATCACCTCTTGCCATCAACTGTTTGACCTCATTCAAAAAACCCGCTCCAAGCATCAATTCGAAGCGCTGGGCAATCTGGGCATGCAATCGCGCCCGATCTTCCGGGATCAAGGCCACCTTGACCAATTCAAACGCGCTCAACGCCGTTTTGGCAGGCTCGCGCAACTCCGTCAGGGTTTTGCCACTGACCTCATAGACTTCCAAAGCACGGATCAAACGTTGCGGGTCATTCGGATGAATGCGCGCCGCCGAAACTGGATCAACCTCGCTCAAACGCGCATGCAAACTGGCCGGATCGCTCTGCCACTCGGTCTGCAGACGTTCGCGCACCGCCTCATCGGCTGACGGTAAGTCGGACATCCCCTGTTGCAACGCATTGAAATACATCATAGTGCCACCCACCATCACCGGCAGACGGCCGCGTGCCAGAATTTCCGCTACCAGACAATGTACATCCTCCACAAATTCCGAGGCCGAATAACTCTCCGCAGCGTCATGCGTGTTGATCAGATGATGCGGCACGGCGCGCAACTCCTCATCCGTCGGCTTGGCGGTGCCAATATCCATCTCGCGGTAGATCAAGGCTGAATCGACACTGATAATCTCAATCGGATAGAGCCTGGCCAAATCCATCGATAACTGGCTTTTGCCGGAAGCGGTCGGCCCCATAATGGCGAGCACGCGCTTATTTTCAATCCAACTTTGCAACGACATCTCTTACCTTTAATCTTTGTTTATTAGTCGCTTACTGACCGCGCATAAACAGTCCGTCCAACTGTTCCATCGACAACTGCACCCAGGTCGGTCGGCCGTGATTGCATTGATCGGAGCGCTCGGTGGCCTCCATCTCGCGCAGCAACGCATTCATCTCCTCGATGGTCAACTGACGGTTGGCGCGCACGGAACCGTGGCACGCCATAGTCGACAACATCGCGTTGACGCGCTCTTCAAATTGCTGCGTCTGCCCGGCTACCGCCAAATCAGCCAGCATATCGTTGACCAAGCGGACAACATTCCCCTTCGCCAACAACGCCGGCACTGCACTGACTTTAAGCTGCTCCGGCCCAAGCGGTTCCATTTCAAATCCCAGCTTGGCAAACCACTCTGCATACGCCTGCCACACAAGCAGCTGCGACGCCTCCAATGTCAACACCATCGGCACCAGCAAGGGCTGACTGATTAAAGCGCGCTGTTGCCACTGTTTTTTCAAACGCTCATACACCACACGCTCGTGTGCCGCGTGCATATCCACCAACACCAAACCGCGCGCGTTCTCGGCCAGAATAAACACGCCATGCAGCTGCATTTTGGCAAAACCGAGTTTAAATTCGCCCACATCGGCAGGCGGAATTTCCACAGCGGACGACAAGGTATTATAGGAGGCAAGCGGTTCCGCCACACCCGCCAACGACGGCATTTGGAACTGCAAAGCGGCTTGCAGATGGCCAGACCCGGCCTGTTGAGTTTTAAAAAACGCCGTCTGCTCGCTTAAGCGACCGTTGCCCTTGAAACCCTCTGCAATCGGAGTCCCCATTGACACGCCTAGCGCTTTGCCGCTGCCGTGCTCGGCATTCAGCGGCTTGGCCACGGCATCCCTGACTGAGCGCCGCAAAAAATCATACGCCCACGAACCGTTGGCAAAACGCACTTCATACTTGGCCGGATGCACATTCACATCCACCAGATCGTGCGGCATTTGCAAAAACAACACATACGCCGGGTGGCGGCCATGATAAAGCACGTCGGCATACGCCTGCTTGACGGCATAGGACAATAGACGGTCACGTACAATCCGGCCGTTTACAAACAGATACTGCATGTCGGTCTGACTGCGGTTAAAGGTCGGCAACCCCACCCAACCGTTGAGTTCAATCTGCTGTCCCTCAAACTCAATCGCCAGGCTCTGCTCTACAAACGGCTGGCCCATCAGTTGAGCAAGGCGTTTACGCGCGCTAGCCTCATCAATAACAGGCAACACCTGGCGCACCACCTTATCGTTATGCACCAGTTTGAATCCCACATCCGGACGACTCAGCATGACACGCTTGACCAGCTGGTCGATATGCATAAATTCGGTTTGCGGTGAGCGCAAGAAACGTTTGCGCGCCGGCGTATTGAAAAACAAGTCCTCCACCGACACCTGTGTGCCGACGCGACCGGCCACTGGCGTGATATCACCCCAATGCCCTTCACCTTCGCCACGCAACTGCCATGCGACCGGACTGTCGGCGGTTTTACTGGTCAGACTAAAGCGTGAAACCGAACTGATACTCGCCAGCGCCTCACCGCGAAATCCCAGGGTCGCTACCGCCGTCAAATCTTTCAAACTCTGGATTTTACTGGTGGCATGACGACTGACCGCCAGCAACAACTCCTCTTTGGGAATCCCGCAACCATTATCGGTAATCTGAATCAGCTTCTCGCCGCCCTGCTCAATAACAATATCGATCTGCGTCGCGCCGGAGTCGAGTGCGTTTTCCAACAACTCCTTGACCACTGACGCAGGACGCTCCACCACCTCGCCAGCGGCAATCTGGTCAGCCAGATGCGACGGCAACAAGGCTATCGGCGCGCGCATTTCCGCTACCGAAAACCCCGCCCGCTTTTGATTTCCCGCACCCTGCTCCGCGTTATTCACTTCCAACATCCCATACCGCATAAATCGATCAAATCCGAATAGTCGCGCATTATAACACCGCTACCCGCGGATGGCGCCCCCTTAGCCAACCGCCCCGCCTAAAACCTTAACAAAACCCCATCCTTTCATTAAAACCCCATAAAGTGTAATTTTTTAATCCGCACCCGGCCTGTTAAAATGACCGCACTATTTTGCTCTACGGCTTTCAACAAAGGATTTTAATGTGGGTATTTTGAACAAACTTTTCGGCAACGGCATCTCCCAAGCCCAACAAGAACAAATCGAATCGGCGCTGAAAACCGTCATCGAACCCACTTCACAAAAAGACTTCCTGAGCCTTAAAGCAGTCAGCAATCTGCAGCTCAAAAAAGGCGTTCTGCAACTGGAACTCACCCTGCCGTTTCCCTGCAAGAGCCTGTGGCCCGCGTTGGAACAACGCCTTAGTCATGCCTTGACCCAGTTGGACGACATTAGCAGCGTGCGCTTTACCTGGCACACCAAAATCGTCTCGCACGACGTACAAAAAGGCGCCACGCCGCTGCCGGGCATCAAAAACATTATCGCCGTGGCGTCAGGCAAAGGCGGCGTGGGCAAATCCACCACCAGCGTCAACCTGGCACTGGCTTTACAACAGGAAGGCGCGCGCGTCGGCATTCTCGACGCTGACATTTACGGCCCCAGCCTGCCCACTATGCTCGGCATCAAGGATAAGCCGCAATCCAAAGACGGTAAAACCATGCAGCCGCTGATCGCCTACGGCTTGCAGGTCATGTCAATCGGCCTGTTGATTGAAGAAGACTCCCCGATGATCTGGCGCGGCCCGATCGTGACGCAAACGCTGACGCAACTGCTCAAGGAAACCCAATGGGATGATCTGGACTATCTGATTATCGACCTGCCGCCGGGAACCGGCGATGTGCAACTGACACTGGCGCAGCAAATTCCAGTCACCGGGGCGATTATCGTCACCACCCCGCAACAGGTCGCGTTGATTGATGCCAAAAAGGGTTTGAAGATGTTCGAGAAAGTCGAAATTCCGATTCTCGGCGTGATTGAAAACATGGCCACCCATATCTGCAGCCAGTGCGGTCATGAAGAGGCGATTTTTGGGGAACACGGCGGTGAAACGCTGGCCAAAACCTACGGGGTGGATTTTTTAGGCTCTTTGCCGTTAGAAAAACGCATCCGTGAAGAGGCGGATCGCGGCGAACCGACCGTCACCGCCGAACCGGGCAGCGCCATCGCCCAGAAATACCGGCATATCGCCCACCAGGTCAGCGCCAAAATCGGCGTAAGCAAGCGCAACTACGGCAATCTGTTCCCCAATATCGTCATTCAGAAGAGCTGAATTAAAATACGGGAAAACCGCGGGGTTCAAGCCTGCGGCTGCACCGCAAAAAGCTGGTCAAAGTGCGCCACTTTGAGAATATCCATAACCGCTTGATTGACGTGGATAATCTGGATGCGGCGCTTGTCGCCGCCGGTACGCTCGCGCAATAACAGCAGCATCCCCAAGGCAGAACTGTCGAGATAATCGGTTTTAAACATATCGATAACAAACACACTGCCGCCATCCGCCAGATAAGGCTTGTAAGCATCATTGAAATCATCATAGCAGCTCACATCAAAGCTCCCTTCAATGCTAATAACCACCTTGCTTTCCGCTACCTGACAATGAACGCCCACTCTGCCTCCCGATTAACGTCCGTGCGCTTTGCATATGCACACTCGATTTTTAGGTGAATGATAAAGGAGTCATCCCGGGGTTTCAAACACAATCTGCAAAAAGACGTATCCTGCCAAATCAACCACGTAGCAAAACAGCCTATTACCCGGCAATTTTAGAAAACAATCAACACACCCGGCGCTTCAAACTGGCTATAATACTTGGTTAATTTCAATCTCAATGTAAATGCTTACAACAAACAGCAATGATGGATGCCACCAAGATGTCTGAAAACCAGCTCTCACACGCCCAAACACCACGCAAAATCCTGATTACCAGCGCCCTGCCGTACGCCAACGGGCCGATTCATCTGGGACATTTGGTGGAATATATCCAGACCGATATCTGGGCGCGTTTTCAGAAAATGCGCGGCCATCACTGTACCTACGTCTGTGCCGACGATGCCCACGGTACGCCGATTATGCTGCGCGCACAGGCCGAAGGCATTACGCCGGAACAGCTGATTGAAAAATCCTCGCAAGAGCATCAGGCGGATTTTGCCGGCTTCAATATCGGCTTCGACCACTACCACAGTACCAATTCGCCTGAAAACGAAGAGCTGGCCGGCTATATCTACACCCAACTGAAAGACAAAGGCCATATCAGCCGCAAGACCATTACCCAATTCTACGATCCGGAAAAATCGATGTTCCTGCCGGACCGTTTCATCAAGGGCACCTGCCCCAAATGTAAGGCCGAAGATCAATACGGCGACAACTGCGAAGTGTGCGGCGCCACCTATAGCCCGACCGAACTGCTCAATCCTAAGTCAGCGGTTTCCGGTGCGACACCGGTTGAAAAAGAGACCGACCACCTCTTCTTCGAGCTTTCTCATTTTGAAGACATGCTCAAAGAATGGACGCACAAAGGCCATTTGCAGACGCAGATTTCCAACAAACTCGATGAATGGTTCCAAGCCGGCCTGCGTGGTTGGGACATCTCGCGCGATGCACCCTACTTCGGCTTCCAGATTCCGGGCGAAACCGACAAATATTTCTATGTCTGGCTGGACGCACCGGTCGGCTATATAGCGAGCTTCAAAGCCTATTGCGCCAAGAGTGGTCTGAACTTTGACGACTACTGGGCCAAAGACAGCGATGCCGAGGTGTACCATTTCATCGGCAAAGACATCATCTATTTCCACGCTCTGTTCTGGCCGGCGATGCTCTCCGGTGCCGGTTTCCGCACACCGGACGCCATCTACGCCCACGGCTTCCTGACAGTTGACGGCCAGAAAATGTCCAAATCGCGCGGCACCTTCATTATGGCGCGCACCTATCTGGACCACCTGAATCCGGAATACCTGCGTTACTATTTCGCCGCTAAACTGAACAGCCGCATTGACGACATCGACCTCAACCTCGAAGACTTCGTACAGCGCGTCAACTCCGATCTGGTCGGAAAAGTCGTCAATATCGCCAGCCGCTGCGCCGGTTTTGTGATGAAAAAATTCGACGGCAAACTGGCAAATAGCTGGTCTGCCGACGCTCAAGCCATTTATCAAGGTCTGGCGAATGAAGCGGAGATGATCGCCGAACTCTACGAAAAACGCGAATACGGCCAAGCCATGCGCGAAATCATGGCCTTGGCGGATCGCGCCAACGAATACATTGCCGAAACCGCGCCTTGGGTTTTGGCAAAAGAGGAAGGCAAAGAAGTCGAACTGCACGAGTCGGTCAGTGTCGGTATCAACCTGTTCCGTGTTTTAATGACCTATCTGGCGCCGGTTATTCCGGCTACGGCGGAAAAAGCTCGTGAATTCCTCAAGCTTGACGGCTGGAACTGGTCGGATGTACAGCAACCATTGATGGGACACAGCATTAATCCGTTCAATGCCCTATTGACCCGTTTGGAAATGGACCAAGTGCAAAAAATGCTGGATGCCTCTAAACAGACGCTACAAACCGCCGCGCCGAAAAAGGCCGAAAAACCTGCTGAAAAAACTCAACAGGCCGGGTCTGTCAGTTACGATCCATTAATGGAAGAGATTGAAATTACTGATTTCGGCAAAATCGACCTGCGCATCGCCAAAATCGTCAATGCCGAAGCCGTTCCGGAAGCCGACAAGCTGCTCAAGTTGACATTGGATATCGGTTTTGAACAGCGCCAGGTTTTCGCCGGCATCAAATCAGCCTATGAGCCAGAGCAACTGATTGGTAAACTGACGGTCATGGTCGCCAACCTCAAGCCGCGCAAAATGCGTTTCGGCATGTCCGAAGGCATGGTGCTGGCGGCAGGCCCCGGCGGCAAAGACCTGTTTGTACTCTCGCCCGACGAAGGTGCACAGCCCGGGATGCGCGTGAAATAATGGCAAAAATTAACCACGAAG
>JACXUQ010000477.1 GCA_014763835.1 Thiotrichales bacterium | reverse complement strand
CTGCGTTTTCCGCCACAATCAGCCAATTTTTTCCTCATTTTTGTCTCGCGCCCCACTCGTGCAAAGCTCTCAGTAAATTGCTTTTATTTTTAAGGAATGGATTCTACCAAAATCACAGCGCCGATTGCGAAAATTCCCACCCCCTTAGTGCGTCTTTACCATCCTCTTTTTGAGTGGCATGGCGTTAATGTCTGGATAAAACGCGATGACTTGAATCATCCGGTCATTCAAGGCAACAAATGGCATAAACTGAAATACAACCTTGCTGCCGCCAAACAACAGCAAAAAACCGCACTGCTGACGTTCGGCGGCGCCTATTCCAACCATATTGCCGCCACCGCCTATGCGGCACAACTTTATGGATTTGAAAGCATCGGTTTTATACGCGGCGACGAGCTGGCTCAGCAAACGGATAAATGGAGTCATACGCTAAAAGCCGCCGCCGAAAACGGCATGCAATTGCACTTTTTGTCGCGCCAGAACTACCGCTTAAAACAATCAGCCGATTTTCTGGCAAAACTCGCTACGGACTTCCCTCACGCCGCTATTCTGCCTGAAGGCGGCAGCAATGAACTGGCGTTACAAGGCGTCGGCGAGTTGATGGCTGAAATCGAAGCCCAACTACCGGCCTGGACGCATCTGTACTGTGCGGTCGGCACGGGTGGTACTTTTTCCGGACTGGTTAAACACGCCCCACAAAGCCACGCAACCGAGCGCCATATTTATGGCGTGGCCGTGCTCGCCAACGCCACTTATCTACTGCCGCAAATTCACGAGTGGATCGGCCCCCAAGCAACCGTTCAATGGCAACTGCTGGACAACCATCATGCAGGCGGTTACGGCAAGTTACCCGCGGCGCTACAGCAATTCAAGCAGGAGATGGAAGCGCGCTGGCAGATTCCGCTCGACCCGGTCTATAACACTAAAATGCTGCATGCGTTTTTCAGCGAGTTGCAGAGCGGACGACTGCCGGCCGGCGCAGAGGTAGTGTTATTGCATAGCGGCGGTCTGCAGGGAAATTCCCAGCTTTAATCCGGCGAAAGGTTTCGCAATAAATTTATTTTGGTATGATGAGAGCTTTGCACGAGATGGTTGCACGAATAAAAATGGTTAAAAACCGTCTGATTTTTGTTGAAAAACTTGCTAATAGCCAGCTATTAGCTGCGTTT
>JACXUQ010000476.1 GCA_014763835.1 Thiotrichales bacterium | reverse complement strand
CAAAGTTGCCACGTTTGATCACTTTCTTGGCCAGGATGCCGAACCATATCTCAATCTGGTTCATCCATGAGGCATGTTTGGGGGTGTAATGGAAGACAACCTGATGCCCGGGGTCGCAGAGGAAAGCTTCCCGTGATGCCATGGATTGGAGTATGCCTTCTTTCCCTTTTGTGCCCAGTTCCTGGCCAATGCCACAGAATTCAGCCACCCAACGCACCAGGGATTCGGATTTGTGGGTATTCAACTGGTCAAGGACAATGTGGTATTTCCGGTAGCCGGGGTTGTCTTTGACCAATTGCCCCACAAAACGGGCGAAATCTTCTTCGGTGCGGGTGTCACCACAACGGGCTGCCACCTTGCCCAAAGCCACATTGAGGGCTGCTATCAGGGATTGTGTGCCATGCCGCCGGTATTCAAATTCGCGGGCGACAGGTTTGCCACAAGCCATCGGAAGGTCAGGGGCAATCCGTTCCAGCGCCTGGATGCCGGTCATTTCATCCACGCTGAAGGCGACTTCATCGGGCGTGTGGGGAACCTCATGGTAAACCCGGCAGATGTCGGCGATGCGTTCATCCTTGCGCCCATCCGGTTTGGCATTTAACCAGTAGCGGCTTTGGTGTGGTTTGAGGTCTTTTTTTTAAGGAAGTTACCCAGGTGGCTGGTCGAAATGCTGGCGACAATGCCCTGCCGCACGGCCTCTTGCGCCAGTTCTGCCAAGCTCCAGTGGCTAGTGGGACGGCCGTAATCTTCTGGTGGCTCGCACGCCAACGCCATGATCCGGCACCATTGTTCAGCGCTGATTTCATCCGGCCTGCCGGAACGGGGGGCATCCTTCAAGCGTTCTTCCACCGGCAACAGGGTGCGTTCTATCCACCGCCTCGTCCAGATCGTGACATTGGCTTTGGTGGTGCCCAGTTGGTTGGCGATGTCTTGGTTGCTTTGCCCCTCACCGTTGGCCAGAAGGATAATCCTGGCCCGTTTGGCTACCTGTTGCGGTGTGGTATGCTTGCGCACCAGTCGTTCAAGCTTGTCTATTTCCGGGCCAATCAGGTTGATTCGGTATTTGAGCTGTCCCATGCACTACTGACCTCTCCTTTATCATTCAGGCCGAGGATTTTACTCTACACGCTGCAAAATTTGTTATCAAAATTTGATGGATGCTGTACTAGC
>JACXUQ010000475.1 GCA_014763835.1 Thiotrichales bacterium | reverse complement strand
TTTTCCGCCGCAATCAGCCAAATTTTGTCTCATTTTTTCTTCGCGCCCTACTCGTGCAAAGATCTCTATAAATTTGATTGTTTTCACCCACCACTCCGCTACAATCGGTTATTAGCCTTTTTTACGCCGCCATTCCTAGTGGAGATTCCCCCGTTGCGCCAGCCTGAAGCCTTTATCGACCTGCTCAAATCCCTGATCCGCCAACCCAGCGTGGTCGGCGCGGAACACTCGTTTTTCCGCGTATTGCAACGCGAACTTGAGGAGCGCGGCGCCAAAGTCACCTGGTATGAGGGTCTGCTGGTGGCGCAAGGCGCACAACCCGATTCGGTCATGTTTTCCGCGCACATCGACCGTCACGGTCTGATCTGTACCGGCCCCAACGAGTTCCAATATGCCGCTTTTGTCGCCGGGCGCCGCTCCGATCTGCTCGGCAACTCGGTGTCGGAAAAACTCATGCTCAAAATTGTGGACCGCTTCAAAGGCGTGTCGGTGATGGCCTATGAACCCTGGTCGGGCGCTTACCGCGGTTCTGGGGTTATTACCAACGCCTACGTCTGCGAATTCCGCAATAACCTGATTTTTGAAGTGGACGGCCTGGAACATCTGGTGGCCGGCACGCCGGTCGCCTTCAGTGACCGCCTGACCCGCAACAACAATCTGTTGAGCGCGCAACTCGATAACGTACTCACTGCCGCGCACTTAGTCCATCTGTTCGGCTTGGGATTTCAAGGCACTGCCTTTTTCACCGCGGAAGAGGAATCGGGCAGCAGCTGGCGTTATCTGCTGGAGTGGTTCCGCCGCTTCAACGGCGCCACCGACCGCCTGATTGTGGTGGACACCAGTCCCTATCCCGATCGCGACACCGCCGACAAGCAAAGGGTCGTGCTGCGTCGCCGCGATGAAAACGCCCAGTTTCATCCGCAAACAACCGAGCATTTGCAAGGCATCTGTGAAAAACTCGGCATCTCCTACAGCTTTAAAGACGAATATATCCAGCAGCTCAACCAACAGGCGACCAACGGCGAGCGCCAATCCCTGGGGAGTACCGAACTGGGGCGGATTGTCGCCGCCTCCAACGGCTTCGTGCAGGGCACCACCCTGCAAATCCCCACCACCGGTTATCACACCATGAACGAATCCTGCACCTGGGAATCCTGCGTGGCTTTCCAGCA
>JACXUQ010000474.1 GCA_014763835.1 Thiotrichales bacterium | reverse complement strand
TCCCAAGGTTGACGGGGTGTCGAAACCGACCCAGACGGTGGTGACCACATCCGGGTTGAAGCCGGAGAACCAGGCGTCTTTCTGGTCGTTGGTAGTACCGGTTTTGCCGGCAATGTCGTCGCGGTTGAGTTCGTTGGCGCGCTTGCCGGAGCCGTACTTGATAACGTCCTGCATCATCGAGGTGGCGATATAGGCGGTTTGCGGACTGATGACACGCGGCGCGCTCAAAGGGTCATCTTCCAGACACTGTGCTTCACAGGCTTTTTGGGGTTCGGCCTGATAGATGACGTCGCCGTTGAAGTCGCGCACTTCCTTGATCAGGTAAGGCTCGATTTTATAGCCGGTATTGGCAAAGGTCGCATAACCCTGCACCACTTCCCACGGTGTCAGCTGCACGCTGCCCAACGCCAGCGACAGGTTGCGGGTGGCGTTGAGCGCATTGCGGTCAAAGCCAAAGCGCTGCGCGTAATCGACTACATAGTTGATGCCGATCTCCTGCAGCAAACGGATGGAGACCAGATTGCGCGAATAGGCCAAAGCCTGGCGCAGACGGGTCGGGCCGTAGAAGCGGCCGGAGTAGTTTTCCGGACGCCAGACATCTTCCAGCGCGTTGTCGTGGAATACCACCGGCGCGTCGTTGATGACGGTGGCAGCCGTCAGGCCTTTATCCAACGCCGCGGCATAGAGGAACGGTTTGAAGTTGGAGCCCGGCTGACGTTTGGCCTGAACCACACGATTGAACTTGCTGCGGAAGAAATCAAAACCGCCTACCAGTGCCAGCACGCTGCCGTCTTTGGGGCTGATGGAGATCAGCGCGGCCTCGGTTAAAGGGTCCTGCGCCAGCTGCCAGCTGTTATTGAGCCACTGCAGATAGATCACATCACCCACTTTCAGCACATCTTGCGGTTTGCTCGGTTTTGGACCGGTTTTATTGACGTCGATATAGGGCTCCGCCCATTCCATCGAAGCAAACGGCAGGGTCACGGTTTGACCGTCGAGCATCAAAACTTCGGTGTCCGTGTGGTTGAAACGGGCCACCACGCCGGTTTTCAAATGGCCGAATTTGGGGGTGTTTTCTAGCGTTGAAAGCACCTGTTCCTGATCCGTCATTTCACTGGGCGACAAATGCGCCACCGGGCCGCGGTAACCGTGGCGGCGCTCATACTCCTGCAAACC
>JACXUQ010000473.1 GCA_014763835.1 Thiotrichales bacterium | reverse complement strand
CAAACAAAGAACTCGACGCCAGTAGGGGTAAGTCGAGAAAAATCAGACGGTTTTTAACCATTTTTATTCGTGCAACCATCTCGTGCAAAGCTCTCTTATTAATCAATTGTAATTGGAGAAGACTGTGGAGCAGTTAACAACCAGCATCGACGTGCTGTTTATTCTCTTGGGGGCTATTTTAGTGCTGTTTATGCACGCCGGTTTCGCTTTTTTGGAAGTGGGAACGGTGCAGCATAAAAACCAGGTCAACGCCTTGGTGAAGATTATGAGCGATTTGGGGGTTTCGACTGTCGCCTATTTCTTTATCGGTTACGGCATGGCCTACGGCGCGTTTTTAGGCTTGAATCTGGACGGTGCGCTGACGCAGGCGATGACCGAGCGTTCCGGTTACGATCTGGTCAAGTTCTTCTTTCTGATGACGTTTGCCGCGGCGATTCCGGCGATTGTGTCGGGCGGGATTGCCGAGCGCGCCAAGTTCTACCCTCAGTTGGCGGCAACGTTTTTTATTGTGGCCTTTATCTATCCGTTTTTTGAGGGCATTGCCTGGAACGGTAACCTGGGCGTGCAGGCCTATCTTGAGGCCACTTACGGCGCCGGATTCCACGACTTTGCCGGCTCGGTGGTGGTGCATGGCGTAGGCGGCTGGATCGCGTTGATCGCAATTCTGCTGCTCGGCGCCCGTCACGGCCGCTACGACAAAGAGGGCAGAATCAAGCAGGCGCATCCGCCTTCCAGCATTCCGTTTTTGGCACTGGGCGCGTGGATTCTGATTGTCGGCTGGTTTGGCTTTAACGTGATGTCCGCGCAGAAGATCGAAGGTATTCAAGGTTTGGTGGCCATGAACTCCTTGATGGCGATGGTCGGCGGCATTCTGGCGGCGACGTTCCTGGGGGATAAAGACCCCGGTTTCGTGCATAACGGTCCTTTGGCCGGTTTGGTGGCGATCTGCGCCGGTTCGGATGTGGTCAGCCCGTTGGGCGCTTTGGCGATCGGTGCGATCGCCGGAGCGCTGTTTGTCAAAGCGTTTGTATGGACACAGCAGAAACTGAAAGTGGACGATGTGCTGGGGGTTTGGGCGCTACATGGCCTGTGCGGAGTATGGGGTGCCATTGCCGTGGGTATTTTTGGGGCGGAAGCGCTGGGCGGTCTTGGCGGTGTGGCGATTGAGTCGCAAATCGT
>JACXUQ010000472.1 GCA_014763835.1 Thiotrichales bacterium | reverse complement strand
TATGGATATGAATTTTGATGTTTTTATGCGAATCAAGCGGGTTTTTGTGCCAACATCACGACGCGCAGCGGCGCGGGGTAACCTTCGACGGTTTTAGTCGGGTCGGTCGGGTCCAAAAAGTCCTTAAGCGAGTTCCATTGCATCCAGTCGGTGGAGCGTTGCTCTGCCGTGCTGGTTTGGTTAAGGTCGACTGCGCGCACGTTTTCAAAACCGCAGCGTTCCAGCCAGATCGCCAGTTCGGAAACCGACGGAATAAACCAGACGTTGCGCATTTGCGCATAGCGGTCTTTGGGTACCAGCAACTGGCCGAAACTTTCGGGCACCACCAGGGTTTCCAGCACCAGTTCGCCGCCGGGTCGGAGCTGCGCTTTCAGCTCCAGAATGTGGTCTATCGGCGAGCGGCGGTGATAGAGCACGCCCATCGAAAAAACCGTGTCGAAAGCACCGCCCTGTTTCGCAACGGGCAGCTGCTCCAGCGTCAGCGGCAGGAAATAGGCGGGCACGGCTTCGCCGATAAAATGTTTGAGCGCCAGAAACTGGCTCATAAACAGCAGGCTTGGATCGACGCCGACGGCGAGTTTGACGTTTTCGCTGGCCATGCGCCACAGGTGGTAGCCGCTGCCGCAGCCGATGTCGAGCACGCGTTTTCCTTCCAGCGGTTGCAGGTGCGGGCGCACCCGATCCCATTTCCAGTCGGAGTGCCATTCGGTGTCGATCTGAATGCCGTGAAGGTTGAACGGGCCTTTGCGCCACGGCATCAGCAGACGCAAGGCGGATTCCAAACGGGCTTTTTGTTCGGCCGACAGGGTGTCTTGGCCGGCGCTGACGGTGGCCTGGTTGAGGTCGTACCACTGCTCGCGTGGGAATGTACGGAGGATGTCGAGCGCTTCAAGCCATTTCGGCAGATTGCCGTTGCCTTCCGGGTTGAGCGCCTCGTCGATTAGTGCAGGCAGCTCCGCCTTCCATTCCGTCAAACGCGAATCGCCCAGTTTGTCCCAAAAATGCTCGTAATGCTGCTTCACGTGAAACCCTGTTGATCATTTAATTTTGGGTGAATTTTAAACCACGCAGGCACCAGGGCACGAAATTTTTTGTGTTATTTGATGGCAATAAACGACGCGAAATTGTAGGCCTGGAACCAGATGCCGGCCGAACTGAAACCGGTTTGTTTGAGGCGTTGGAT
>JACXUQ010000471.1 GCA_014763835.1 Thiotrichales bacterium | reverse complement strand
AACGCAGCTAATAGCTCGCTATTAGCAAGTTTTTCAACAAAAATCAGGCTATTTTTAACCATTTTTATTCGTGTAGCCATCTCGTGCAAAGCTCTCTTCTAGTAAAATCATGCAAATTCAAAAGGCGGCTCAATAGCCGCCCATTAGTTAAAGGGTTTATGAAATGATGGAATGGATGCCTGTTTTATGGGTTGTCGGGGCCTACCTGCTCGGTTCAATCTCGTCGGCGATTGTGGTGTGCAAATTGATGGGCTATGACGATCCGCGTCAGGGCGGTTCGGGCAACCCCGGTGCCACCAATGTCAAGCGTTTGTATGGCAACAAACCGGCGGCGATTACCCTGCTAGGCGATATGCTGAAAGGCGTTCTGCCTGTGGTCGCCGCGCAGGCGGCAGGGTTGTCGGCCGAGTGGGTTATGTGGGTCGGCTTTGCGGCGTTTATCGGCCATCTTTACCCGCTCTTTTTCGGCTTTAAAGGCGGAAAAGGGGTGGCGACCATGCTGGGAGTGATGTTCGGCCTGTCGCTGCCGATCGGTCTGGCAGTTGGCGGCACCTGGTTGTTTGTGGCCAAGGTGTTGAAGATTTCGTCGGCGTCGGCCTTGGTGGCGACGGCCCTAGCGCCGCTGTATATTTATTTCTTATCCGGCGAAATGAGTTGGGTCTGGTTGACCGCGGTGATGACGCTGATTCTGTTCTGGCGTCATAAAGGCAATATCGAACGCCTGTTGAAAGGCGAAGAGGGCAAAATCAAGAAAGATTAGGAGGCCTGTTTTTGAAGCGCGCCTTATTTATGCAGGCGCTCCTTGATGGCCAAGAAATCATTTAAATTGTATTCATTTAGATAAGTAACGACCTTTTTGCACCAAGTTGGCACTTTTGTCATCCTAAATAGCGGTGGAGAAGAGCGATTTAAAAGCGCTTGAAAATTCTCAACAGGCCGGGTATGCAGAGGTTTACCCGGCCTGTTGGGTTTTTAAAAGGCGTTTCAGGCGATTGGCGTCAGCGCTTCCAGGGGCCATCTCGGCGTGGTGGCAAAGCTTAAGTCCTGGTGTTCGCCGGCCAAGAGGCGTTGTGCGCCGGCATAGGCGATCATGGCGCCATTGTCGGTGCAGAATTCCAGTCGTGGATAAAAGGCCTCGCCGCGGCGTTTCTGCATGAGGGCGTTGAGTTTGGCGCGGATTTCGCGGTT
>JACXUQ010000470.1 GCA_014763835.1 Thiotrichales bacterium | reverse complement strand
AAGCAGCCAATTTTTTCCTCATTTTTATTTCGCGCCCCACTCGTGCAAAGCTCTCTAAAAATTGAAAACGGTCAAATCAGATCGTATTGCTGCATTTTCTTGCGCAGGGTGTTACGGTTAATGCCGAGAATCTGGGCGCTTTTGGACTGATTCTGTTCGGTTTTATTGAGCACAAACTCAATCAACGGTTTTTCCACCTGCTGAATGACCAGATCATAAAGTCCACAGCACGATTCGTCCTGTAGGGTTTCGAAGTAGTTTTCCAGCGTCAAGGTCACTTGTTCGCTAAGGGAGTGTTCGTTTTTGCGGGTTGTCATAATCATCAGGTGTCTTATTAAAGGGCGTCTTTGCCAGGGGCAAAAAGCGCCTCAAGATAATCCAGTTGTGCTAACGGCGATGTTAGTCGGTTAAACCCTTGTCTAACCTCGGCTGCGCTCATCTCGGGCGGCCAACTATGCAGAGCGCTCAGGTGCAGACTGTACCAGCCGATATGCTTGCGGGCGATACGCACGCCAAGTTCATCGCCGTAGAGCTGATGCAATCCGCGGGTGTGTTCCAGCATGGTACGCCGGAAGGCTGCTTGATCCGGCGGATCAAGTTTTTCACCTGTCTTAAGATAATGATTTATTTGATTAAATATCCACGGGTAGCCTTGCGCGGCGCGACCAATCATTACCGCATCAGCGGAGGTATATTCTAATACAAATTTGGCTTGCTCGGGGCTGTTAATATCCCCGTTGGCGATCACCGGAATTGACAACGCCCGCTTCACTTCACGGATGGTGTCGTATTCGGCGTGGCCGTTGAATTTGTCTTCCCGCGTGCGACCGTGAATGGTCACTGCCTGCAAGCCTTTTTCCTGCGCAAGCAGCGCGATCTGCAAGGCGTTTTTGTTGTCGCTATCGAGTCCGGTGCGAATTTTGACAGTCACCGGAACCTCAACGGCGGAAACCACCGATTCGAAAATCTCGGCCACTTTGTGCGGCTGACCCATCAGCGCCGAACCGGCCGCTACACTGCAGACCTTTTTGGCCGGACAGCCCATATTCAGATCAATAATCTGTGCCCCTTGGGATTGCTGCCAAGCCGCCGCTTCCGCCAATTCATGTGGATCGGTGCCGATAAGCTGCACGGCACGCGGTTCGGCATCTGCCAAAGAGGCATGGCGCGTTGATGACTTTTTGGATTCC
>JACXUQ010000469.1 GCA_014763835.1 Thiotrichales bacterium | reverse complement strand
TGTGCGCAAGGTACGTGCTGCGGTTAGTTTTTTATGAAGTGTGTTTCCATCATATTGCTAAAAGGAGTTCAAAGATGAGTGTGAGTATTAAAGGCAATAAGCCGTTGCGTTTTTTCGCCATCGGTGTGTTGGTGTTGTTGGCGGTCTCCCATTTTATGGGGCAGATTGATCTGACGAAGGTATCGTTTTTGTGGCTGATGATTTTTATGGCATTGAATGCGGTTCAGGCGTCGTTCTCCGGTTTCTGTCCGATGTTCAAAAACGCCCGCGGCGAATGCGTGGCGTGCGGTGTGGTATGTGATGCGGAATCCACAGCGAAAAGCGGCGGTTGTTGTGGCGACAACAGTGCGTGTTGCGACACTGAAAAAACGCCGGCAAAAACGGCTGAAAAAACTCAACAGGCCGGGTGCTGCGGCACAGAAACCCAATGCTGTGGCGACAGCGAGCCGAAAGCGGCGTGTTGTGACTCCTCGCACGGCAGTGCGTGTTGCGGTAGCGATGCGCTGGTGGTCAAGGTCTTGGGGACGGGCTGCGCCACCTGCAACAATACCGCCGCATTGATCGAACAGGTGGCCGAGAAAATGGGCCGTGACATCTGTATTGTCAAAGTGGAAGACGTGGCCGAAATCGCCGCTTACGGCGTGATGAGCACGCCGGGCATCGTCATTAACGACAAGGTGGTGCATGCCGGCGGCATGCCAAATGCCGAGCAGGTTGAAGGCTGGTTAAAAATGGCCAAGCAGGATTGAATGCCTGGTTTTAGAAGTCGTTGAGGAATAGAAAATGAAGTTACTAAACATTGTGTTGGGTGTGTTTTTGGGGCTGTTGGTGACCAATCAGGCCGCAGCCTTGGAATTCAAAGCGCAAAAGGTCGCGGAAGGTGTGTATGCCTATGTTGGTCCTTTGACCGATCGGACACCTGAGAACCTTGGCTTAAATAACAACATCGGTTTTATTGATAGCGCCGAGGGTTGGATATTGGTTGACTCCGGTGCCGGCGATGCCGCTGCACAGAAACTTGAAGCGATTGCCAAAGGTATCAAGGATCAGCCGATTGTAGCCGTCATTAACATTGGTAGCCAAGATCATCGCTGGTTGGGAAATCACTATTTTTCCAAGCAGGGGGCGAAAATTTATGCCTATGAAAAAAGCGTTGCCACGCAAACTGCTATGTTTCAACAGGAGCTTGAGCG
>JACXUQ010000060.1 GCA_014763835.1 Thiotrichales bacterium | reverse complement strand
TTCACACTCGACGGACTTAGACGCAACAACGCCTTGATCTGCTCAAATGTTTCGTCTGGAATGCGTTTGCCGACATCAAACTTCTTGGTGGCATAACGGCTTTTGGCAATATCAGTGAGATTCATCCAATCACTCCTTATCTCAAAACTCAAAGGTTATCTATTCATAACCTGCAGAATCAGCGTCAGGCTAAACAACGACAACACCGTAGAAAACAAAATGGTTTGTGCGGTAATGACGGCATCGCGCTGATAGAATTCCGCCAGCATATACGGGCCGGTGCCGGTGGGCAACGCAGCCAGCAGAATCGCCATCATGGCCCACTCCCGCTCCATCTCAAATACCCATAACGCCAGCCAGGCGACCAGCAACGGTTGGCCGATCAGCTTCAACGCCGTCAACTGCCAAGCCGTACGGCGTGCCCCCACCCCGGCCTGTTGACTTTTTTGAAGCGCATCCGCCAGAAACAATCCCAAACTGATTAACGCCGCCGGGCTGGCCGCCGCGCCTAATAAATCCAAAAAGGTTTCCACGCCGTTCGGCAAATTCCAACCGCTTAACGAGAACCATAGCCCGGCAAGCGGCGCCATTACCAGCGGATTTTTCAGCACCGAAACAAGGGCGTGAGCGATGCGCAGCGGCCAGGCTTTCTGCGCATGCAAATCGCTTTCAATCAAAACCACCGCCAACGCAAATAGAATACAGACGACGATAAGGCTGGCGATGGTGGTCGGCAGTAGGCTGGATTCGCCAAACACCAAAAACAGCAAAGGAAAACCGACATAACCGGTATTGGAATACGCACCCGCTACACCGTCCACACTGGCACAAGCCAAAGGCGCCCCCTGCCTGCGCCGCCACGCCAGAATCCCAAAGAAAATACCCAGCGTGCCCAAGAGGTAGACACTGATAAACTCGGTATGCCAAAAGGTCTGCCAAGGCGTGTGCGCCATAATGTCAAACAACAGTGCCGGGAGCGCCAGCCAGATCACAAAACGGCTCAGTTCGGATGCAGCATGCGGCCCCAGAACCCCGGCTTTTCGACTCATAAAACCGGCGGCAATCAAGGCAAAGACAGGCAGTAAAATGGAAAATGTCTGCAACAACGAAATCACCCGGTTTCTGGTCTATGGCAAAGCCGATATTATAGAACGAACGTTTGTTTATGAAGAAACTTACAGTCTTTAAAAACTCAACAGGCCGGATCGCATCGCCACCACCCGGCCTGTTGAGAATTTGAGGAGCGTTTTGACACCAAAATAACGCAGGGCGTGTGCGGTTCAAACTTCGCTGTTGTATTTACGCTCATCCTCTTTGAGCAGATAGGTATTGAAACCAAATACCTTACCCGCCCAGATAAACATCAACCAGACAATCAGTCCAAAGGCCAGATAACCGAAATAACCCAGCAACGGCATTTCCGAGAAAAGGTGAATCACGTTCAGATAGGGCACGTCATACACCCAATAATTGGGGTTGGCGATCGGCTCGGTGGGATGCGCACTGCCGTAGTTCCACATCTCCCAAAAGAACCCGTTGAAGAGCGCGGACAGCGCAATCAAAATCATCGGACTCCAGTTGCCCTTGGCCAGTTCGCTGATGGGCGACGGAATATCCATGATGACCAGCACGCCGGCAAAAACCAGCATAATACCGATCCAGAGCGCCCAGAAAAGCGGATAAGGATAAAATACCATCAGCCCCATCAACCCCAAACCAACAATGAGCAGCGCAGTGCCCGGCAGTTTGATCTTGGGGCCGTCGGCGTATTTAACCGCCAGCTTGGGAAAGGTATGCAACAGGGTGTACCACTCGAACACCGCCGGCCAGACGGTAGTGTAAGCCACCAGATAGAGAATGACGATGGTGGTATGCGATAACTCGGGGATCAATACCGAATTGGGATAGTACCAGTTCCCCAAAGCAAAGTAGTCGAAATACTCAAAGTAATACCAGGCAAACAGCGACACGACAATCGTAATCACGAATAGCTTGGGCTTCTTGCTCATTAACGAATACCCGCCGCTTCGGGCATAGACCAGTCCGTCAATCAGGGTAATGAAACCCCACCACAACGGCGTAAAGGCAAAATAAACCAGCTCCATCAGCGGCTCGGGGCGGGCCCACATCAGCGTCCAGAAAACCAAGGTCACCGCCAACCCAAGCCAGAACCACCAAGGTAGCGGCTTGCGCTCGTAGGGTAACGGCGCCGGAACCGGTTTAAAACCGAATTTCTGCGGAAACAACAGAAAAAACGTCAACAGCAACTCTATGCCGAGCAACAGTACAAAAACCCACAGATTAAAACCGGGGGTAGGCGGTTCGGAAACCTGCAATGGCGGGAACACGCCAAAGCCCGGCGGCAAATGGTCGGCATAAGCAAACCAGGAGGCAATCAACGGAATAATGGTTAAAATCAGAATCGGTAAGATCAACCCCTTTTTAGATGCGCGCATGATTATTCCTCCCCCTTGTGATGGATGTGCATTTTGCGTCGCTGCTGCTTGTTTTCGTACATGCGGATATCGGCCAGATGCTTCAGATCATAGGTATTGGCGGCCTCATGCATAAAGGCGCTACCCGCACTGACACCGGCCTGTTTAAACCCGATTCGCTGCATTTCGTCGATAACACTGGCGATGAGCTTCTGAACTCTGTACGTATTGCCGTCTGGACAGGTCACCGCAAATTCATCACCGCCCACACGGTAGATGCAGCCCTTGCCTCCCAACCCCTCTTTCATCAGCCTGGCAAACAGCGTCAGCATCTCGTCGCCCTTGGCATGTCCAAAACGGTCGTTGTAATGCTTAAGGTTATCCATGTCGATATAGATCAATGCCGCGTCCGGCGCAAATGAAGCCAGTTCGATTTCCAGTGCATAGCGGTTCGGAATTTGCGTGACCGCATCGGTATGCGCGAGTTTCTTGTTGTGATCCAGACTCAGCAGGATTTTCACACGCTCACGGTGCAATTTGCCCACCTGATAGGTCAACACCAGCGCAAGCAAAATAACCTCCATGGCAATTGACGCCAATCCGTAGTGTTCAACATAGATGGTGTTGGAGCTTAATTGCGTTGGCAGCGTCGCCATGCTGGCAAGACCGATAAACGTCATCAGCGCAATCAGATACAGACGCGCCTCCATACTGCCCTGCATGGAGCGGATAACGCCCGCGACCAGCCCATACAACAAAAAAACCCATACGCCAAAACGGGCCATCTCATTAATCCAGTTTGGCGACATCATTGCAAAAAGCGCGAATACCGCCAATATCACCAGGGAGACAATGCTCATAATGTGCAGCTTTTTGTTCCTCGCCGGATGAATCTCCAGCAGCCGCATCACAAACATCACATAAATGAAATTGGAAATAAGAATGGGAAAAGAGGTCAGATAGAAGTTGTGCCAGTCAAATAGCTGCGACAAAATCTGATGAGCGCCGGCATTAAACAGCAAATTGGAAAAAATGAAAAGAGCGTACAGAATCTCGGTATTACGCGAGCGCGCAAACGAGAGCGCACCGTAATAAATCCCCATGGAGAGGAAAATGCCGATTCCGATCAAAACAATCGCATTACCATAGCGGATCTCCTGCTGGTAATCGGCGAGGCTACTGATATAAGGCACCGGCTGGGCAATAAAATAAGGCGAAGAAACTTCTGCAACTAATTGATAATCACCGGCTTTCAAATCAAAGGTACGCCCGTGACGCAGAAAAAAAGGATTAGCTTCACGACTACCCGCACCACCGGAAGCACTGGCAATCAGACGGTTTTGTTGATCGTAAAGATAAAATGAAAAGCGGTCTATGGTGGACGTGTTCTTAAAATCGACGACATAATGACCGTCTTTGGCAATACTGAACCCGCTAGAGTAAAGATAATGGCCACCGACTAAAGAAATACCATCCACTTTTTTCAACTTAGTTTGCGATTCCGGTCGTTCAGGATCAAATGATTGCCCCTCTTCCAGACTGTAGAGTTGCCAATCCATATTTTCCACTTGCGCATAAGCGTGGCCGGATACCACCAATCCCAATAACAAGACAATCAACAGCCAGGTCTTGCGCACCATAAAATATCTGGAATTGTTCATTCTTATTCCTTAAGAATCGCTAGGGCCTACACATGCCTACATCAAAGCCTTGAACGGGAAATACGCCGAACTCACTGGCCCGCAACCTACGACAAAAAACCATAAAAAACCCGCGTTTTTTAGGCGGGGTTGTTATTTAAGCAAAAACAACTAGAGATTACTATTTTTTCTTTTTCGGAGGGGGAAATCGCTAATTGCGCCTCTAACACCATGAAAATACCAACGTGAGTTGAAACACACTTAACAAATTAACGCAACGCAGAATATGCCTCTTTCAGACGAATATAAAGTTCATCACCGGAAAAACTGGGCATTAGGGCGATAATCTCAAACATCACCACATTGTCTTCCTGACCACTCCACTCTTTGATGTAAGTACCCTCTTTATAACCATGATCTTGTCTGAATTTATTGAGAACATTCTTGGCCATATAAATTCGATAAAGCTGATCAAAACCGAGTTGTGCTATCTTGCATGAGTTGAAAAAGGCTTCAGCCAAGGCCGTCAGATATTCTGCCGATACGGTTGTTCTTTGCAAAGCAATAGACATCATTGTTTCATGGATACGGACTTGGTCAATGACAGCGAGTTTAGTGAGTTCAAACTCCGTCTCTCCACTATCCATCAAAGCCTTGGCCAATAATTCCGCCGCCTGAGGCTGCTCAAAATTTTCTAACGCCAAACTCAATAGAAAATGCCATATATCCACCAGCTCAACACGAACATTATCCATATCCGCTTGCGCATCTACACTTTTCCAGTGCTTCCACGGGTAACTGTCAATCAGCTCTGCGGATTCCATCACGATACAACGACGCCAATCGATTGCTTTACCCAACAAAGTCAAACCGGAACGCCAATCGGCTCCATTGGTCGCTTCATTTAGCGCGTTTTGCATAGAAAGCATTTCGCTGATCGAATCTTGAATATGCATAGGTATCCTTATTCCTTTACCATCAAAACAAAAGACATGACAAAATTATGTTCAATAAAAAACCCGCGTTTTTAGGCGCGGGTTTTATTTTGTACTCAGTGAGATTTTTTCTTTTTCGGCGGCATCAGGTCGGTAATCGTGCCTTCTGCCATCTCTGCCGCGAAGCAGATGGTTTCCGATAGCGTTGGGTGAGGATGGATGGTCAGACCGATGTCCTGCATATCCGCGCCCATTTCAATCGCCAGCATCGCTTCTGCGATCAATTCACCCGCGTTCGGACCGACGATACCACAGCCCAGCAGGCGATGCGTTTGCGCACAGAACAAGGCTTTGGTCATCCCCTCGTCACGTCCCAAGCTCAAGCTGCGTCCGGAAGCGGCCCATGGGAAAGCGCCCTTCTCGTACTCAATACCTTCAGCTTTAAGCTGGTCTTCGGTTTTACCTGCCCAGGCCACTTCAGGATCGGTATAGGCGACCGATGGAATCCCCATTGGTGTGAACGCTGATGGCATACCGGCAATCACTTCGGCCGCGACCTTACCTTCGTGAACCGCCTTGTGTGCCAGCATAGGCTGACCGACGATGTCACCGATGGCATAGATGTGATCCACATTGGTTTTTTGACGTTCGTCGACTTCAATAAAGCCCCAATCATTCACCATGACACCGGCTTTTTCGGCATCGATCAGCTTGCCGTTGGGCGCACGCCCCACCGCCACCAAAATACGGTCAAACGTATCAGTGGCTGGGCAATCTTTGCCTTCAAACGTCACCACCAACCCTTCCGGTTTGGCTTCGACATGGGTGACTTTGGATTTCAGGTAGACATTTTCGTACTTGCCCTTGATCTTTTTCAGCAACGGCTTGGTAATGTCTTTGTCGGCACCAGGAATAATGGTATCACCCAGTTCGACCACAGTGATTTTGGCACCTAAAGAATCATAAACCTGCGCCATTTCCAGACCGATAATCCCACCACCGATAACCAGCATGCGGTTTGGAATTTCTTGCAGTTCCAAGGCATCGGTTGAATCCATCACGCGAGGATCGTCATGCGGAATAAACGGCAGTTTAATCACGCGCGAACCAGCTGCGATAATGGCGTTATCAAACGAAATCGTTTTAGTGCCGCCTTCAGCCAATTCCACTGTGACGGTATGCGACGAGCTGAATTTGCCGTAACCCTGAACCACTTCGACTTTACGCGCTTTCGCCAAACCGGACAGGCCGCCTGTCAGTTTGCCGATGACGCTGTCTTTGTAGTCGCGGATTTTGTTGATGTCGATTTGTGGCTCGGCAAACGTAATACCGTGCGCGCCCATTTCGCGGGTTTCGTTCAGCACTACCGACATGTGCAACAACGCTTTGGACGGAATACAGCCGACGTTCAAACAGACCCCGCCGATATTGGCGAAACGCTCGACCATGACGACTTTTTTGCCCAAATCCGCCGCGCGGAAGGCGGCGGTGTATCCGCCAGGGCCAGAACCCAGTACCAATACTTCGCAATGCATGTCGGCGTTAATACCTTCGGCAGAAACGGCTTTTGGCGCTTCCGCATTCGGGGCTTCTTCAGCAGGTGCCGCTGTGGCGGCAACGCTGGCTTCCACATTAGCCGCCACGGAATCGGCATTGGCGATTTCCATTTTGCCGATCAGGCTGCCTTCGGAAACCTTGTCGCCCACGGCAATATTCAATTCCACAATGCGGCCGGCGTGCGGCGCAGGAATTTCCATGGTGGCCTTGTCAGATTCCAAGGTCAGCATGGAATCGTCCTGAATGACCTCATCGCCTTCGGCAACTAAAAGTTCGATTACCTCAACCGCTGCAAAATCACCGATGTCAGGAACGCGAATTTCTACAATCGTACTCATCTTCTGTCCTTCCCCCGATTACAGCAACAACTGACGCAGATCGGTCAGATATTGTCCAACCGTCGTGGTGAAACGCACACCCTCGGCACCGTCAACTACACGGTGGTCGTAGGAGACGCTGAAAGGCATCATCAGGCGAGGTTCAAACTCTTTGCCATTCCAAACAGGCTGCATCTTCGCTTTGGACAAGCCCATAATCGCCACTTCTGGCGCATTGACAATTGGCGTGAATTGCGTGCCGCCGATACCGCCCAAACTGGAGATAGTGAAACTGCCGCCGGACATATCCGCAGGGGTTAATTTGCCATCACGCGCCTTGGCAGAAATCGCCATCAATTCGCGTGACAACTCATAGATGCCTTTTTGGTCGACATTGCGCACGACCGGCACCACCAGACCGTTAGGCGTATCTACGGCGATACCGATGTTGTAATAA
>JACXUQ010000468.1 GCA_014763835.1 Thiotrichales bacterium | reverse complement strand
AAGGGGCAGTTGATTGTATTGGAACTATTCAAATCCTTGCGCGCCAATCCCACCACGTTGCTGCCGCGCAGTACCTATAACAAGTACGCGCAGGCGGAAAACGAGCAGGCGCAGCAGCGGGTGATCTGTGATTATATCGCCGGCATGACCAATACCTATGCGTCGCGCCTGTACGCCAAGCTGTTTACACCGACGCAGGGCTCGGTGTTTGATGTGCTTTAAAGATCGGTTTTTTTAGGCAGATAATAGCGTTTGGCTTTAAACGGAGCAGGCGTTGCGGCTTGACCCGGCCTGTTGAGTTTTTGCGGCGATTTTTTGAACGGTTGAGTTAAGCGGTCTTTGAGCTGTGCAACAGCCCAATCGATATGTTCATCGACCAAAGGCGAGAGTTGCCCCTTTTCGTCTTGCAAAGCGTGGATGGCGGTTTCCAATAAAGTATTTTCTGCCTGCATATTGCCGAGCGCCACGGCGAGATTGCGTTTCCATTGATTAAAGCCGATGCGCCGGATCGGCGAGCCTTCCAAGCGCGTGAGAAACCTGTTTTCATCCCACTGCCAGAGCGTCAGCAGATCGGCCTGATCCAGCTCATGTTGCGCGGAAAAAGCACTCTCTACGGTGGCGTGCGTGAACTTGTTCCACGGGCAGACCAGCTGGCAGTCGTCGCAACCGTAGATGCGGTTGCCGATTTTGGGACGCAGCTCCAACGGAATGGCGCCTTTGTATTCGATGGTCAGATAAGAGATGCATTTGCGCGCATCGACCACGGCATTGCCGACAATCGCGCCGGTCGGGCATTCGATAATACAGGCTTGGCAAGGGCCGCAACCCTGTTTTTCAAACGGCGGGTCGGCCGGCAGGACGAGGTTGGTATAGAGTTCGCCCAGAAAAAACCACGAGCCGGCACGCGGATGGATAATCAGACTGTTTTTGCCGGTAAAGCCCAAACCGGCCTGCTGTGCGATCGGCCGCTCCAGCACCGGCGCGCTGTCGCAAAAGGCGCGGTAGCTGAAGTCGGGCACAACGGTTTGGATTTGTTCGGCGAGCCTTTGCAGACGTTTGCGCATCAGTTTGTGGTAGTCCTTGCCGAGCGCGTAGCGCGAAATATAAGCCTTTTCAGGGGTGTGTAACTGTTCAAACGGATTGGCGGCGTCAAGGTCGAGGTAATTCAGGCGCACGCTGATCAGGCTGACGGTGCC
>JACXUQ010000467.1 GCA_014763835.1 Thiotrichales bacterium | reverse complement strand
CGCGATTTTATCGAGAAAAAAAGTCCGCGCCCGCTGCTTCAGCGTGTTTTCCGCTGGTCGTTGCGCAAGACATTGCGCACGCCGTGGCTGTTCAATACCTTGACCATGCTGTGGCCGTTTGCCAAACATTCGGCGGTGAATCCCAAGCTGAAACAGTTGGTCGAGGCGGCGGCCAAACAGGCCTATCCCAAGCAAGTGCTGCTGGTAAGCGGCTGTGTGCAGCCGGCTTTGGCCCCCAATATCA
This sequence comes from Thiotrichales bacterium, assembly GCA_014763835.1. GTDB lineage: Bacteria > Pseudomonadota > Gammaproteobacteria > Thiomicrospirales > Thiomicrospiraceae > Thiomicrorhabdus. The sequence continues at coordinate 952 of JACXUQ010000467.1, read as the reverse complement.
ATCTGGCAACCCGAAAGGTACTGCAGAAATTGAATATTGGTGTGATTGAAACGCCGCAGTCGCAATGCTGCGGGGCGCTTGAACACCATCTCTCCGCCAGCGAAGACGCAATCAAACAGATTAAACGCAATATCGACGCCTGGAGCAGCGAATTGGATCACGGTGTCGAGGCCATTATCTCCAACGCCAGTGGTTGCGGGGTGATGATCAAGGATTATGCCCATCTGTTAAAAGACGATGCGGCTTATGCAGAAAAGGCCCAGCGCGTGGTGGCGCATACCATGGATATTTCCGAATACCTGTTGAAGCAGGATCTGACGCCTTTCAAACATCACCAAAACCGCAAGATTGTGTTCCAGTCGCCTTGTACCTTGCAGCACGGTCAGAAATTGCCGGGCCAGGTGGAACACGTGTTGATGTCGCTCGGTTATCAGGTCAGCCCGGTGAAAGACGCGCATCTGTGTTGCGGGTCGGCCGGAACCTATTCGATTTTCCAGAAAGCCATTTCTTACCAGTTGCGTGACAACAAGCTGGCGAATCTGCTGGTGAGTGAGCCGCAGGTGATTGTCACGGCCAATATCGGTTGCCTGATGCATCTGCAGAAGGGAACGGACACGCCGGTGAAACACTGGATTGAGCTGCTGGTGGAGCAGCCTTGAATTTTTAGTTACGTCGGCCGCCTGGCTTGAGAGGGTGGCCTGTTGAGTTTTTAAACCCATTCTCGGCGACGGGGAGCTGAGCGAGATAGAGGATGATTTATGTCGGATATTGAAATTGCACAAAACGCCAAGATGAAACCGATTATCGAATTGGCGGCCGAGAAGTTTGCGATTCCCGCCGAACATCTGGACCCTTATGGTCATTACAAAGCCAAGCTTTCCCTGGAGTATGTGGACAATCTGACCCATAAAAAAGAAGAGGGTAAGCTGATTCTGGTAACCGCCATCAGCCC
>JACXUQ010000466.1 GCA_014763835.1 Thiotrichales bacterium | reverse complement strand
TCGTTTTGAAGCGTTTTTTCGAGTGTCTGCAGTTGATTCTTGTAGCCTTGGCAAAACATACCGTTCCCAGAGAATGATTCATAAAGTCGTTCTATTTAAACATTTAAACCTATAGTAATCAAAGAATTCTATTAATGGCGGGGCTGTAAACTTATAGAGGGGAGAGCAGCAATAGCTTTAGCGGCAGGACTTTGTTTCCGCCTGTTTGAAGGCACGTTGCAGCATTTGCTTGCGGTAGTCCGCATTGACGTATTTGGCGGGTTGCGCCTGCAGTAAATAGACGAAGTCACCTTGCGCCAGTTCCTCTGCATTCACGGCGGCGGTTGGCAGTGAATCGACATGAATTGGTGTGATCACCGCGATTTTAAGCGCCGGCAGCAGGCGTTTAAGCGCGGCAACCGTGCCTAGCGCGTTTTGGCTGTGGAAAGTGCCGTTGATATGAATCAGTTGTGACCCCGGGTGTGCTTGCAGGGCGTTGGCAATGCTTTCGGCCATGGTGTTGTCGCGTGTCAGCTGCGCCAGATAGCTGTTATGCACCTGTTCTTCGGAGAGGTGGCGGGCCGTTCGCATCCAGTCCTGGAAGCGTTCCGCGTATTCCGGTATATCGGCAAACGGAGTTACGGCAATCCAGCCGCGTTCGTCTGACGGCAGACGGTTGATATAGGCATCGCCGTGGCGGCCGATGCAGCGGACAATGTCGCCGGGCGCATTGGCGGCGACCACCGGCAGCAGATGCTGTTTGGCAAACTCCACCAACGGACGGTAGGAGCCGGCGTAATTTTCCCAGGCGGGTGCCTCATTGATCAGATAGGCCTCGCCGATTTCGCCGTCCAGATAGCGGTTCAGCAAAGCCTGCTGGTGGCGTTCGAACTGCTCCATCGAGAGAATCTGCTGCGGACGCTGTTGATAGAGCAACGCCTGCAACTGCGCTTCAAGCAGATGGGAGGCGTGGTTGCCGTGGAATTCGCCGATAAAGATGACGTCGCGGTCGGCCAGTTTTGGCGCAAGTGCCGCCAAGCTTAAGGGGGTGCCGTTGCTCGAATCCATCAGCTGATAATCGTAGAGGGTGGTCACAGCGGACGCTTGGCGCACACTGTTGCAGCCGCTTAAAAGCAGCAGACTAAACAGCAGAATGGGGATGTAGGCGTAATGCGCTTTGAGGACCATGTGTTTAAGATTGCGGCGTGTGTTGCAGT
>JACXUQ010000465.1 GCA_014763835.1 Thiotrichales bacterium | reverse complement strand
GCTGCGTTTTCCGCCTCAACCAGCCAATTTTTTCCTCATTTTTATTTCGCGCCCCACTCGTGCAAAGCTCTCAATTTATATTGCGATCGATTGAGTGTTAGTTTAATTTAATAAAAAGTTTAGTCAAGACTAATTTATTGCTTGATTGATTCATTGTTGGTTTTAGGAGTGTTTTGCTGGTGAATAAGAAAGTGTTTTCGGGTTTGGGAGTAATCGCATTGGTGGCGGCGGGCCAGGGGAATGCTCAGGATCGGTTAAGGCCGCTTGCGGCCGACCGTCCGGATGCGACAGAAAGTCCGCAAACGGTTGACAGGGGGCACTGGCAGCTTGAAACCTCTATTTTAGGCTATGCGCAGGATCGCTCGGCCGGCGAAATTCGTCGTCGGTATGAGGTATTCAACACCAATTTGAAGTATGGGGTGAGTGATTCAGTTGACCTGCATCTGGTCGTTTCGCCTTATGTGCGTGAAGAGGTGGAGGCGCAGGGCGTAACCGATTCCCGTAGTACCCATGGCGATATTGCGTTGCGCAGCAAGATCAATCTCTGGGGGAATGATGGCGGGGAGAGTGCGATGGCGCTGTTGCCGTATGTGAAAATCCCGAGTGGCGCTTTGAGTAATGATAAGACCGAGGGCGGTTTGATTGTGACCTATGGCACTGAATTGGGTGGTTTTGAAGTTGGGTTGCAGGGGCAGGCGGATTACCTGTATGACGAGTCAAAAGACCAAATGGGTTGGGCGGGAAGTCATACGGCTGTGTTGGGTTATGAGTTGAGTTCGCAGGTTGGCGGTTATATCGAATATATCGGTGAACGGGATCTCGAGGCCGGCTATATACCTTACGCCAGTTTTGGGTTTACTTATCAGTCCGATGCGAATCGGCAATGGGATGCAGGCTCCAAAGTGGCCTTGGATAAGCAAGGCCATGATTTCGAAATCTTTATGGGGTTCACCCAACGTTATTAGTCTCGGCGGTCAAAACTTAAAAGCCGGGCGTTTTTTGCGGTCTGTTTTTGGTGTTTTGATCTTTTTGAGTTGCACCATCACTTCGGTGTGGGTGGTGTGCGGGAACATGTCGATCAAGCCGGCGCGCGTCAGACGGTAACCCTGCTTTTCCAGTTCCTTGATGTCGCGGATCAGTGTGGCGGCATTGCAGGAGACATAGACAATCAAGTCAGGCTTAAGCTGAGGCAGCTGT
>JACXUQ010000059.1 GCA_014763835.1 Thiotrichales bacterium | reverse complement strand
TCTATGCGCTGGGACTGACGTTGATCGAGGCGTGGTTTCCCATCTTTGCCTCTTTTACCGTTGCCGCCCTAGGCGGACTGCATGCCTATTTTTACAGTCTGGTCGTTGCGGCGCTCGGCCTGGGAGTGTGGTGGTTGTGGCGTGGAAAACGGCATGAAATCAAAAACCGGCAGGCCTGGTTCAATCTGGGTATGACGAGCCTGTTTATCACCCTGCTGTTTGCCTTTACCTTCGTTGGGCTGCAATACACCAGTGCCACCAATGTGGCGATTATCCTGTTTTTGCAGATCCTCTTCAGCTACCTGTTTTTGGGGCGACGAACCGAAGAGAGCCTGCAACTCAAGCATATTGTCGGTGCCGCATTGATGACGCTTGGCGCATTGCTGGTTCTGTTGAAGAGTGATTACAGTCTGCGGCTGGGGGATGGTTTGGTATTGATTGCGGCGATGATTGCACCGATTGCCAATTTCTACCAGAAAAAGTCGCGTGCGCAGGTATCGAGCGAAACCGTGTTGCTGGTCAGATCCGTCATAGCACTGCCGTTTATTTATGTGCTGGCAATCTGGTTGGAACCTCAGCCGACGTGGGCGCAGATTTCTCAACAGGCCGGGTGGCTGCTGCTGACCGGATTACTGGTGTTTTTTGTCGCCAAAGTCCTGTGGGTCGAGGCGATCTATCTGTTGCCGATCACCAAGGTCAATGCATTGTTTGCATTTTCACCGCCCATGACGATGGGATTGGCTTACTGGGTATTGAACGAGGTGCCGACCGTTTCGCAGGTGGCAGGGATTATTCCGATTATTATCGGCGGCTATCTGATTACGCGCAAACCGGTTTAACCGCGAATAAAGGCCAGCGCCAACGGCAGAATAAAAGCCGAGATGCTTGCCGCCAGCGCCATCGCCAGTCCGGCAAACGCGCCCATCTGCGGGCTGATCTGAAAGGCACGCGCAGTGCCAAGGCCGTGCGCCGTCACGCCCATGGCCACGCCTTTGACGGCTTCGTCCTCGATTTTGAAACGCTTCAATAGCCAGGTGCCCAAGGCCGCGCCGAGCACGCCGGTAATCACCACAAACACCGCCGTCAGGGTCGGCAGGCCGCCGGTTTTTTCGCTAATCCCCATCGCAATCGGCGCGGTGACCGATTTGGGGATCATCGAAAGCATGGTCTGTTCGCTGGCGCCGAGCCATTGCGCGATGTAGTAGGCGCTGATGCCGGACATGCTGATGCCGATGATCAGAGCGACCGTCAGCGGCAGCCAGACGGTTTTGAGTTTGCCAAGCTGATAATACAGCGGAATCGCCAAGGCCACGGTCGCCGGGCCGAGTAAAAAGTGGATAAATTGCGCGCCCGCAAAGTAGGCGGGGTAGGCGATGTCCGCGCTCAGCAAAATGCCGATAATAAAGACGATGGATAACGCCACGGGGTTCAGTAACGGGTTGTAACGGCCACGTTCATAGATTTTGACCGCCAGCAGATAGCACAACAGGGTCAGCGTCAAGCCGAAGAGCGGGCTGGCGGAGAGGTAAACCCAAATGGCCGAATGGGAGATCATACACGCTCCTTAAAGAGTTTCATCATCAATAACATAATCCAGGCGGTGATCAGCAGGCCGAACAGGGTGCTGATCAGCAGTGCCAGGGTAATGGCCAGCCACTCCTGTTCCAACCGCGGCAGATGCACCATCACGCCGACGCCGGCGGGAATGAACAGCAGCGACAAATGCGACAAAATTTGTTGGGTTGAAGCCTGCATCTGCGCGGCCAACGGTTTTTTGATCAGCAGGGTAGCCAACAGCAGCAACATGCCGATGACCGGGCCGGGAATGGGAAGCGTCCACTCCAGTACAATCAATTCGCCAATGAGTTGGTAAACCAGCAGCAGTGTGATAACGGTTAAGAAGGACATGGTTTGCTGTAATCTGCTTGTTCAAAATAAGGTGGTTTTATTATCGTCAACGATTGTGGGAAACACCAGCGATTGAGATTGTATTTTGCAGATTAAAACTGAACAGGCCGGGTATTGCTACCCGGCCTGTTCAGTTATTAAAGCGGTTTTTGCCGATAGTTGCTGTGTTTAGTTTTGGATACGGTAACTATAAGGCTTGGGCGCCGTAGACAGTTTTTCTGTTTGTTCTTGTAATGATTTCACCTGATCTTGCAATGCTGATTGCTGCGTTTTCAAGTTGGCCATTTGCGCTTTCAACTCTTCAAGACTGGTTTGAATCGCCTGGTAGTTGGCGCTTTCGACCGACTTGCCTTTGCCGGTTTGGACCGGAGCCGGCAAGTTTTGCAGGTTATGTTTGATCTCGTCCAGCAGTTTAGCCTGTTTTTTCACCAGCCAGCCGATATCGTTCAGCTGTTTTTGCTGGGCGTCAGTCAAACCGCCGCCGCTCTGGGTAACGGCGGCATGGCCGGCCTGCAGCTGCACTTGGCTCTGCAATTGTTGCTGCGCCTGCAGAATTTGCTCAATCAACCCTTTAATCTCGCTATCGTCAGGCTTGGCGGCTGTTGGCGTTACTTTGTCAGGGGCGGGCACAACAGGATGATGATCGCTTTGCGGTTCGGTTTGCATCGAGGGCTCACCGCCGGCTGCAGCCACGGCATGGGTATCGTCAGCATGGGTTTCTGCCGCATGAGCCGGGGTTTCGGCCTCGGCATGCAACTCCACCAACGGAGAGTTTTCCATAGGTGCGTTGGCGGGCGTGTCTGCCGGATTGGCCATCGCAGCATTGGCAACGGTTGCACTATGTTGCGGGGTGATTTTTTTCACCTCGGCCGCCAACAATTCCAGCAAAGACGAAATTTCATCGACTTTGACGGTGATCTGTTTGCCATGCAGAATGTTTTCGGTTTGAATCAAATCCAGCACTTCGCCTTTAAACTGGGCCTCTTTGCTGTTCATGGTATAGAGCATCCAGCCTAATGCGGAAACCGCGGCAAGGCTGGTAAACATGCTCACCCCGAGCATAATCGCGAAACGTTTCTGGGTGCTGTGCAGCTCATGCGTGGCTGTTTTGACGGCTTGACGCCAGGCGAAATTGGCGTCTGAGAGTTCGATGACCTGCTCTTTTTGACGGTGGCTGTGGGTGAGTGAAGCTTCTGCTGCTTTCTGGCTGTGAGTGGCGGCTTCCTGTGCCGTTTTTGCCGCTTCCAGCGCCAGAGTAGCGGCATCCAGTGTGCTTGCCGGACTCAGTTGCGTGGCTTGGTGCTGCTGCTTGCGGTTATGCGCCAACTGTTCGTCGAGCGCCTCGGATGAGGCTTCCAACTGTTCCAGTTCTTCTAGCAGGCTGTCCGTCATGTTTGCTTCGTTCATTGCAGGCTCTTTGGGTATTTTGTAACTACTCTTAATTAGGATTTTAGTTCGGCGATGCGTTTTTTGATGCTTTCGTTCACCGTCTTCAACTGCGCATTCTTCTCACGGATGGCGGTCAGTTGTTCGTCAATTTCGCTGCTTGAAAGCAGTTCGCCCAATCCTTCGTTTTGCAGATCGTATCCTGCCTGTTTAGCCGCTTCAAAAGCGCGTTCAGCGGCGGCGAAGGTGGCTTCGATCGCCTGTTGGGTTTTTTCGGCCGATTCGTGTGCCTTGCGCGTGGTTGCCAGTGCCAGGCGGGTGGCTTCCTGAGCAGAAAGTCGAACCTCGGCGGCAATCTTCTGGATCTCCTGATCAATGCTCAGGGCATCTTCCATATTGACGATGGTATCGGCTGCCTGTTGCACAATGCGGGCATTTTCAGCATCGTCAGCCTCAGTCTCATTCTCAGCCATGAGGTTCGAGGCCGCCAGTGCGCTATCGACCGTCGGTGTTTCGTCGGAAAGGGGATTTTCTTCACTCAGGGCATCGACTTCCGGCAACGACGTTTCCAGCGATTCTCCAGTAGCGGTATCGTCGGAAGGCGCGCGTTCTTCCACAATTTCTTCGATCTCTTCTTCCAGCAGATTGTCTACCGATTCCTCTTCCGGTTCATCATCAAGCAGCTCGGTTGTGGTTGTCGCCAGGGCCGCCTCTAAAGAAGCTGTCATTTCGTCATCTGCCATCATTGCGGATTCGAGTTCACTGTCGGTTTCTGCAGGCGTGTCGTCTTCAAGCGAGGCGGCAGAAAACGAGGCTTCAATTTCATCATCGATCGCCGCCGGGGTTTCTGCAAGGCTGTTCAGATCCATTGCCGTTTCGCTTTCGTCATTTTGTGCGAGGGCCTCGATATCGTTGAGCATGGCATCAATATCGTCGAGGTTGTCGTTTTCGCTTGGCAGGTTCTCGGGCTGCGTGGCCTCAAAGGCATAATCGCTGTCAACGTCCGCATCCATGGCGGTCGGCTCGTCTATTTCCAATGCCGTTTCACTTTCGGTGGCGCTGACGTTGTTGATCGCATCCAGCAGGGCATCGACTTCGAGTTCGCTATCCTCGTCGGAGGCCTTTTCATCCGGCAACTCTCCCATCATGGCGAGCATTTCAAGGGTTGCTTTATCATCCTGTTCTAGATCGATATTTGACATGCCTTTTTATCCTTAACACAAAGTGATTCTGAGTGAAATTTCAAAAGCATGAAATATGCCATTTATCGATCCGGTTAGTTTTGGTAGCGTTCAAACTCGTCCGGGCAGAAGAATTCCATCGGTTCGTGGGTGATGGGGTGGGTAAAGCTGAGTCGTTGGGCGTGCAGCATCAAACGCGAGCGCATATCGCGGCTTTTCTCGTCAGCATAGAGGGTGTCACCGAGAATGGGATGACCGAGCATCTTCATGTGCAGGCGCAGTTGGTGGGTGCGTCCGGTGATGGGGGTGAGCTCCACCTTGAAAAAGTCTACATGTTGTTCCAAACGTTTCCATAGGGTTTGGGCGTGTTTGCCATGCAGAAAGTTCACATGCTGCAAAGGACGGCGTTCCCAGTCGATAATCATCGGCAGATTGACATAACCGCTCTTAAGCGAAGGGGTGCCGGCGCATTGTGCTACATAGGTTTTGGAGGTTTTGCGGGTTTCAAACTGGCGGCTCAGCAGGCGGTGGCTTTCGGCATCGCGCGCCAGCACCAGCAGACCGCTGGTATCCATATCCAGGCGGTGGACGATGCGCACGTCGGGATAGACCGTTTTGAGATGGGAAATCAGGCACTCCTGCTTGTCTTCGCCGCGCCCCGGAACCGATAGCAGTCCCGAAGGCTTGTTGGCGACAATAATGAATTCATCGGCATACAGCACCCAATCTTCGGAGAACTGCATCTGTGGGTTGTAATGGATCGGTGAGGGGTGCATTTTCAAAATCGGGCCTGTAGAATGTTTGCCTTATTTTATCGAAGGTAGCGAGGCTTATGTCTAAAAAAGTAAAGGTATTGTTTGTCTGCATGGGCAATATTTGCCGTTCGCCCACGGCGCATGCGGTATTTCGCAAGCTGGTGCGCGATGAAGGTTTGGAGCAGCATATCGAAATCGATTCAGCCGGCACCCATGCCTATCATGTAGGCAATCCGCCAGATAGCCGTTCGATGAGCGTGGCGCGTGGACGAGGTATTGAAATGAATGATCTGCGTGCCCGCAAAGTGGATTTTGGCGATTTCATCGAGTATGACTATGTGCTGGCGATGGATATGGCCAACTACAGTAACCTGCGTGATTTGGCGCTGCCGGAGCATTTTGACAAAATCCGCCTGTTTTTGGAGTTTGCCGAGAATTTCACCCAGAGCGAAGTGCCTGACCCTTATTACGGTGGTCCGCAAGGTTTTGATCTGGTGTTTGACATGGTCACCGACGCATCGGAAGGGCTATTGCGCCATATTCGAGAGCATCATATCGACTGATTGCGGTTTTTGTCCGGTTAAAAACTCAACAGGCCGGGTACAGGCTCTGGTTTCAGGGCAATAAAAAAGGCATCCGAAGATGCCTTTTTTAGTTTGGAAAGTTAATCCGCAATATTTAGGTGTTTTGCGTCTTTTCTTTCTCTGCTTCCGTTTCCTCAGTCTTGACCGTTTCAGTCTCAACCGGTTCGGTTGCTGCTACCGTTTCTGACGGTGTTTGCGCAGATTCAACCGTTTCAGCAGGTGTTGCTGTCTGGGTTTCAGATGATGCCTCAATCGCAACGTCTTCCGCGGCAGAAACCGGCGTGGATTCATCCCCTGCGGCTGGTGTTTCGACTACAGCTTCAGAAACGTCAGCCGCTTTTGCAGGCTGTGCAGCTTCTACAGCCGATTCTGTGACGGCAGTCGTTGTGTTGTCAACCTTCGCTGTTTCTGTTGCATCGGCTGGCTGTTGCGTCGATTCTTCGGTTTGTGCGTTCATCAGCGCGTCGACCGTCAAATTTTCCGCATCGGCCGGTGCACGGCGACGGCGATTGTAGGTGCGGCTGTTATAGCGGCTGCGACGGCGCTGACCGCCGCGGCGTTCACCGCCTTCATTTTCCTCTTCTTCGTTTTCGCCGGTTTGAACGTCAGCCGTTTCAACAGCCTCTTCAACCGTTTCGGCGCGTTCCGCGTTTCTGCGAGTTCTCGCAGGAGCTTGTGGTTTTTCTTGGGTTTGCGCTTCAGTCGTTTCTTCTGCGTTTTCCAATCCGGTTTCCAAGGCGTCCACAGGTTTGGCTTCGCGTCCGCGTCCGCGGCGGCTGCGATCGCGCCCTTTACGTTGACGTCCGCCTTCAGGAGTTGCTTCTCGCGCTTCTTTAGCTTCTTCGACGACTTCTACCGCTTCCGGGGTTTCTCGTCCACGACGCGCGCGCGCGTCCTGGCCTTCTTCACCACGGCGTCCGCGCCCGCGGCGGCTGGCGTTACGGCCACCGCTTGAACGGCTATCTCGACGACCGTCACGACGGCCGCGATTGTCTTCGCGACGTTTTTCGTCTTCTTTTTCTTCTTCGCCGGCGCCAAAGCTGGTCAGCGCTTTCCACATGCGTGACAAAAGCCCCGGTTTCTTTTCAACCGCGACGGCTGCACTTGGAGGCGGTGCACTCGGCTGCAAGTTTTTCACGGCAGGTTCTTCCTGAATGATCACTTTCGGCGCTTCCGTCACTAAATGGTCTTCCGGCAGAATCATGGTCTTGATTTCATAACTGGCGCTGTGAGCCATCTCTTCGCCATTGCGAATGCGCTCCAAGCTGTATTGCGGCGTTTGCAGGTGTTCGTTAGGCACAATCATAATGTGCAAATTGTGGCGGTCTTCGATGCGTGTAATCTGCGCACGTTTTTCGTTGAGCAGGAAGGTTGCAACATCCACCGGCAGTTGTACGGTGACGCGACGCGTATTTTCCTTCATCGCTTCTTCTTCGAGCAGGCGAAGGATGGACAGGCCGAGCGATTCGACGCCACGGATTACGCCGACGCCGTTACAGCGAGGGCAGACGATCTGGGTGGATTCTTCGATGGAAGGGCGCAGACGTTGGCGCGACATTTCCAACAGGCCGAAGCG
>JACXUQ010000464.1 GCA_014763835.1 Thiotrichales bacterium | reverse complement strand
TTGATTATAAAACAAAAAACCCGCACAAGGCGGGTTGTTTTGCTTTTGATTTAAGTGCACTACTCAAAAAAATGTCTTGAGGATAAGTGCAACAATGCCACCTAAAACCAGTCCGGTCATCCACTTCAACAACATAATCTCTTTTTCCAAACGCACAATATCATTGCGTGTGGCAAAGGTGTGACTTGCACTTTTCATAACACACTATCACGTGAAAGAAATTAACGTCGCCAACAAAGACACGGCTACGGTTAGCATAATTCCGAAACGACAGGTCAGTTGATTGGTTAGCCTTGCTTCCATCTGACGTAAATCGTGTTTAGAGCGTAATGGTGACGGCTTCAAAATCTCGCATCAATCTTCAGATAATTTTTGAATGCTGTAAAACACCACTGCAAAAAAAAGCGATTGCCAACAGCAACAGGGCAATAAAAGGCAAATTCATTACACTAGTCCATTCTCTTGAGTACGTTATTTTTGAAGAACCCAGGTGCCATTTTTTTGTATGGCATCATGCATGGCGTCAGGCGCCAAATCCAATTGACCGGGCCAGGTCAGCACACCGTCAACGATTTTTACACGCCGAAATTCAGCCGGATCTTTAAGTCGTTCAAATACGCCGTAAAAAAAGGAATTGGTAAACTCAACCGTACCCTGTACACCGTCTCTAAAACGTACAAACAGGGTATTGTCTGTTTTAATATTGACTTCTGTGACATCCCATTCCATAAGATTACTCCAAGGGTGCAATAGGCTTAGGCGCTTGGTTATTCGTACAAAGCTCCCAATCTTCCATTAATTCCGTTTGATGCAGTTCAACCCAGTCCAAGACCAAATTAGCCGCTCGACGTGGCAGGCTACCTTTAATTATCTCGTGCCTCTGAAAATCCACTATCGCTTCATGTCCGCTATATTTAACATGTATATGCGGCGGCGCGTGATCACCGTAAAACATTTGAATAATAATGCCGTAAAAAGTGCTGATTGTAGGCATATTCATTTCTTCCTGAAATAAAACCATTTTTTGATTATACATACTAAAGGATTTACAGACAGGTTATTGGCGAAACAAAAAACCCGCACAAGGCGGGTTTTCTGTTCCAACACGTTGAATAGATATAATGTATAAATATTAACGTTTTGAGAATTGTGGACGACGACGTGCTTTGCGTAGACCGACCTTTTTACGTTCAACTTCACGCGCATCACGAGTCAAT
>JACXUQ010000463.1 GCA_014763835.1 Thiotrichales bacterium | reverse complement strand
TGAATAGCCCCGTGTATCGTGGACGCCTTCTTTGCTAATTTTGAGGCAAGGAGGCCATGATGAGCAGCACCAAGTTCAGCGACGATTTCAAAAGAGATGCCGTCGCGCAGATCACGGAGAGGGGCTACCCGGTCAGGGAGGTGGCCGAGCGCTTGGGCGTGAGCCAATACTCTCTCTACTCCTGGAAGAAGAAGTTCGCGAAGGCGTCATCCGGCGACGCTGAGAAGGATGCCGAGATCCGACGGCTCAAGCGTGAGCTCCTGAGAGTGACGGAGGAGCGGGACATTCTAAAAAAGGCGACCGCGTATTTCGCCAGGGATGCCAAGTGAGATACGCGTTCGTGGCCGAGCATCGCGGGCAGTTCTCTATTCGGGCGATGTGTCGCTGCTTACGTATTCAGCCGAGTGGCTTCTACGCGTGGCTGAAGGCCCCACTGAGCAAGCGAGCTCAAGAAGACGAGCGGCAGATTGCTCTGCTGAAGGAGGCATGGGTGGAAAGTGGCAAGGTCTACGGTCACCGCAAACTGCATGACGACCTTCTCGAGCAAGGCGAAAGCGTCTGCCTGAACCGTGTTGCCCGCCTGACCAAGCTGGCCGGCATCAAGGCGCAGATCGGTTACAAGCGTCGACCGGGGAAGTATGGCGGCAAGCCCTCGGTGGTCGTCGACAACACACTGGACCGGCGGTTTGACGTGGCGACACCGGACAGCGTCTGGGTGACCGACATCACCTATATCCGCACGCAGGAAGGCTTCGCCTATCTTGCCGTTGTCATCGATCTCTTCTCGCGTCGTGTCGTTGGATGGGCGATGCAAAGCCGCCAGACGACCGAAGTTGTCCTGCAAGCGCTGCTGATGGCGACATGGCGGAGAAAGCCCAGGGAAAAGGTTCTGATCCATTCGGACCAGGGCAGCCAATTCACCAGCATGGACTGGGCAGCGTTCCTACGGGCCCACAATCTGGAGCACTCGATGAGCCGCCGCGGAAACTGCCATGACAACGCGGTCGCTGAGAGCTTCTTTAACCTACTGAAGCGTGAGCGGATCAGACGACGGACCTACCGAACACGCGAAGAAGCCAGGCAGGATGTGTTCGACTACATCGAGATGTTCTACAATCCAAAGCGCAAGCACGCCCGGAACGGAATGCTGTCGCCCGTCGACTTTGAGCGGCAGCAGAAACTGAGACACGAAGGCGTCTAAGAAACACGGGGCTATTCA
>JACXUQ010000058.1 GCA_014763835.1 Thiotrichales bacterium | reverse complement strand
TTGTCAAGCGCATCTCTTAGGATAGCAACCGGGTCACCACCTTTTTTACGCTCAACTACGGTATCCAAAGCACCATAAACAATTTTTTCGGCTACAGCTTTCTTGCCGCTAACCATCAACATGTTGACGAATTTAGTCAACGTTACATCACCAAATTTAGGATCAGGTAGAACCTGACGCTTTGGTATTTCTCTTCTTCTAGCCATTCTGAACTCTTCCGGTATAAATTAACACTAAAACTGCCAAGCGTATGTTAAGACTTTATTATTTAGCCTTAGGACGCTTCGCACCGTACTTAGAACGACCTTGTTTACGATTCGCAACACCTGCGCAGTCTAGAGCACCGCGCACTGTGTGGTAACGTACACCAGGCAAGTCTTTTACACGACCACCACGGATAAGGATAACCGAGTGTTCTTGCAGGTTATGGCCTTCACCACCGATATAGGTTGAAACCTCATAACCGTTCGTTAAACGTACACGCGCAACTTTACGTAGAGCAGAGTTTGGCTTCTTAGGGGTTGTTGTATAAACACGCGTACAAACACCACGACGTTGAGGACAAGCCTGCAACGCAGCAACGTTAGATACCTTACGCTTATCTTTACGCGGCTTACGCACCAACTGGTTAATAGTCGCCATTCATTTTCTCCAATTTGAGATTAACTCTTACATAAAAACAAATCTGCGGCCAAATTGGCCGCAGATAAGGCTTGGAATTTTAGATTTCTTAATCTAATAAGTCAAGCATAAATACTTGAATTTATTATTTGATTTAGATCTCTTCCTGCATATCTTCTTGCAGAGCGCCCTCTTCAAGAATCATTTCGCTATCCATCAGCTCATTGATTTCGCTCAGGTCTTCTTCTGCTTCATCAGAACGCATAAAGGCTTTCAACTCATTCATGCTTGCTTCCGTTGCTGCTTTACGAGCCTTGTGATAAGCAAAACCAGTACCGGCAGGAATCAAACGCCCTACAATGACGTTCTCTTTCAAACCGATCAGCTTGTCGCGCTTACCAGAAACCGCCGCCTCTGTCAGAACACGTGTTGTTTCCTGGAAGGACGCTGCAGAGATAAATGACTCTGTAGCCAAGGACGCTTTGGTAATACCCAACAACACACGCTCATAGCCGGCTTCAACCTTGCCTTCGGCGCGCGCTTTCTCGTTCAACTCGATGACACGAGAATACTCAGTCTGCTCACCTTTGATCAGGCCAGTATCACCCGGGCTCTTAACTTCAACTTTACGCAACATCTGACGGACAATAGTCTCGATGTGCTTATCGTTGATCTTAACCCCTTGCAGACGGTAAACATCCTGAACCTCATCAACGATGTATTCAGCCAGCTTTTCAATACCCAACAGACGCAAGATATCGTGTGGGTTAGGATTCCCTTCGACGATCACATCACCACGTTCAACACGCTCACCCTCAAACACACTGACTGAACGCCATTTTGGAATCAGCTCTTCATACTGCTCACCACTGTCTTGCGTGATAATCAGGCGCTGCTTACCTTTAGTCTCCTTACCGAAACCAATTACACCGCTGACTTCAGCCATGATTGATGGCTCTTTTGGTTGACGCGCTTCGAACAAGTCGGCAACACGTGGCAAACCACCGGTGATATCTTTTGTTTTCGAGCTTGCTTGCGGGATACGCGCCAATACATCACCCGCACCCACTGTCGTATTCCCCTGCACAACAACAATACTGTTCTCTGGCAGGTAGTAGATCGCAGGGGTTTGTGTCCCAGGGAAACAAACCGACTCGCCGGCACCATCTACAAGCATGACATATGGTCTAATCTCTTTGGCAGAGGCTGCACGCTCTTTGGCGTTCTTAACAACGTGCGTTGTCAGACCGGTTAGCTCGTCAACAATCTCCTCAACCGTCCCCTCAAAATTACCAAACTGGACGTTACCGCCCACCTCGGTAATAACAGGGTGTGTATGCGGATCCCACTGGGCCAGAATATCGCCGGCTTTTACTGCACCACCATCCGCTACTGACAAGACCGCACCGTAAGTAATCTTATAACGCTCCTTCTCGCGTCCAGATTCATCGGCAATCGACACTTCACCAGAACGTGACGTAACAACAATTTGTTTGTCAGAGTTGGTAATGGTTTTCAGGTTGAACCACTTAGCGGTACCCGTATGACGGACTTCAATCTGACTCTGTGCAGAAGAACCGGACGCCGTACCACCGATGTGGAACGTACGCATGGTCAACTGGGTACCCGGCTCACCGATGGATTGAGCAGCCATTACACCGACCGCTTCGCCCATGTTAACCAAATGGCCACGCGCCAAATCGCGACCGTAACATTTCTGACAGATACCGAAACGGGTTTCACATGTCATTGGCGAGCGCACGTAGACATGGTCCACACCGTTTTCATCAATCAGGTTAACCCACTTCTCATCCAGCAGAGTGCCTTTAGGAATCAGCAAACTACCGTCCGTAGCCATGACATCTTTGCTATTAATACGACCCAATACGCGGTCACGCAACGTCTCAACAACGTCACCACCCTCTACATGAGCAGTCATCAAAATACCGGCATCGGTACCGCAATCATGCTCGGTAACAACCACGTCTTGCGCAACGTCAACCAAACGGCGTGTCAGATAACCCGAGTTTGCCGTTTTCAATGCGGTATCCGCCAAACCTTTACGTGCACCGTGTGTCGAGATGAAGTACTGCAGTACGTTCAGACCTTCACGGAAGTTAGCGGTAATCGGTGTTTCGATAATCGAACCGTCCGGCTTGGCCATCAGACCACGCATACCACCCAACTGACGCATCTGCGCGACGCTACCACGGGCGCCCGAGTCAGCCATCATATAAACAGAGTTAAAGGAGGTTTGCTGAACTTCTTTTCCTTCGCGGTCAACAACTTTCTCGTACTGAAGCTCTTCCATCATCGACTTAGTCACCAACTCATTGGTATGTGACCAAATGTCAACAACTTTGTTATAGCGTTCACCATCTGTTACCAGACCTTGTGCAAACTGTCCCTGAATTTCAGCCACCTGACTTTCAGCACGTGCAATGATTTCCGCTTTAGCTTCTGGAATCAACATGTCATCCGAACAGAAAGACAGACCTGCCAAGGTTGACCATTTAAAACCTGCATACATTAGCTGATCAGCAAAAATTACCGTCTCTTTTGGCCCCAGAACACGGTAGCACGTGTTCAATACCGAGCTGATATTCTTTTTCGTCATATTGACGTTCAACAAATCAAAACTCAATCCTTTCGGCAGAATTCGGCATAGCAATGCACGGCCGGCAGTCGTATTAACGATGCGAGAACTCACAGACTCCACGCCATTTTCATCAATGACGGTCTCTTCGACTTTCAGCTTGATCTTGGTGTGTAGATGCACCACTTTGGCCTGCAACGCACGCTCAACCTCCTGCCAGTTTGAGAAAGCCTTACCCTCACCCACTGCATTAATGCGCTCACGAGTAATGTAGTACAACCCCAATACAACGTCCTGTGACGGAACAATGATAGGATCGCCGTTTGCAGGTGACAACAGGTTGTTCGTAGACATCATCAATGTACGCGCTTCCAACTGCGCTTCCAATGACAATGGTACGTGTACCGCCATCTGGTCACCGTCGAAGTCGGCGTTAAAAGCCGAACAAACCAGCGGGTGCAGGTTGATCGCTTTACCTTCGATCAACACTGGCTCAAACGCCTGGATACCCAAACGGTGCAGTGTTGGTGCACGGTTCAGCAGAACCGGATGCTCACGAATAACTTCGTCCAGTACGTCCCAAACCTCCGGCAATCCTTGCTCAACCATTTTTTTGGCGGCTTTGATTGTCGGCGACAAACCACGTTTCTGTAGCTTGCTGAAAATAAACGGCTTGAACAATTCCAATGCCATCTTTTTCGGCAGGCCGCATTGGTGCAAACGCAATGTCGGACCAACCACAATTACAGAACGGCCAGAGTAGTCAACGCGCTTACCTAGCAAGTTCTGACGGAAACGACCTTGCTTACCTTTGATCATGTCAGCCAAAGACTTCAATTGACGCTTATTGGTACCGGTTACGGCACGACCGCGACGGCCGTTATCCAACAATGAATCAACTGCTTCCTGCAACATACGTTTTTCGTTACGCACGATGATGTCAGGTGCCATCAAATCCAACAGACGCTTCAAACGATTGTTACGGTTGATGACGCGACGGTACAAGTCGTTCAGATCAGACGTTGCAAAACGACCACCATCCAGCGGAACCAAAGGGCGTAGCTCTGGCGGCAATACTGGCAACACGTCCAGAATCATCCATTCTGGACGGTTGCCGGAAGCGATAAACGACTCGATCAACTTTAAGCGCTTAGTAATTTTCTTCTGCTTGGTTTCAGAATTGGTGCTCTCCAACTCTTCGCGCAGACGTACCGCTTCAGTTTGCAGATCAATCGCCTGCAACATCTTCTTGATAGCTTCCGCACCCATTTGCGCTTCGAATTCATCGCCGTACTCATCCAGTGCGTCCAAATACTCTTCTTCCGACAGCAACTGCCAAGGCTCAAGCGGGGTCAGACCAGGATCGACCACCATAAAGGCTTCGAAATACAGAACGGCTTCGATCTCTTTCAGCGTCATATCCAGCATCAAACCGATACGTGATGGCAATGACTTCAGGAACCAGATGTGCGCAACCGAAGTCGCCAGGTCGATATGACCCATACGCTCACGACGCACCTTAGATTGTGTCACTTCAACGCCACACTTCTCACAGATTACGCCGCGGTGTTTCAAGCGCTTGTACTTACCGCACAAACACTCGTAATCACGGATTGGACCGAAGATCTTGGCACAGAACAGGCCATCGCGCTCGGGCTTGAACGTACGGTAGTTAATGGTTTCCGGCTTTTTAACTTCGCCATAGGACCAAGAACGGATTTTTTCCGGTGAAGCAAGCGATACCTTGATCGCATCAAAGTCACTTGATACGTTTTGTTTTTTTAGAAAACCGAGTAAATCTTTCATTAGTCTTGCTCCAACTCAATATCAATACCTAGGGCGCGAATCTCTTTACGCAATACGCTGAACGACTCAGGCATGCCCGGCTCCATATATTCATTACCATCCACGATGTTTTTGTACATACGCGTACGGCCATTCAAGTCATCCGACTTAACCGTCAACATTTCTTGCAGCGTGAAGGCGGCACCGTATGCTTCAAGTGCCCATACCTCCATCTCACCGAAACGCTGACCACCGAACTGCGCTTTACCGCCCAACGGCTGCTGCGTAACCAGACTGTATGGACCAGTTGAACGTGCGTGCATTTTGTCATCAACCAAGTGGTTCAGTTTCAGATAGTACATGTAACCCACGGTAACCGGACGATCGAACTCCTGACCGGTCAAACCGTCAAACAGTTTCATCTGACCTGATTCCGGCATATCTGCCAAACGTAGCAACGCCTTGATTTGGCTTTCTGAAGCGCCGTCAAATACCGGAGAAGCCAGAGGAACGCCTTTCTTCAGGTTGTTCGCCAATTCAACGATCTCTTTGTCGGTAAACGCATTGAAGTCAACGCCCTGACCCTGAGTGTCGTTATAAATCTTATCCAGGAACGCACGGATCTCTTTGATGTCAGCCTGCTGCTGCAACATGGCATCAATTTTCTTACCTAGACCCTCTGCTGCCAGACCCAGATGAACCTCCAGGATCTGACCTACGTTCATACGCGAAGGTACACCCAGCGGGTTCAAGCAAATGTCAACAGGCCGGCCTGTTTCATCGTATGGCATATCTTCAACCGGACAAATACGCGAGATAACACCTTTGTTACCGTGACGACCGGCCATCTTGTCACCTGGTTGGATACGGCGCTTGATCGCGACGTAAACCTTAACCATTTTTGAAACGCCTGGAGCCAAATCATCACCCTGACTGAGTTTCTTACGCTTCTCTTCATAAGCATCATTCAACTCGGCGCGCTTCTGCTTCAATTGCGCTTCCATCATTTCCAGTTGACGAACAACATCGGCGTCATCAACATTCAACGAGAACCACTTATCCTGCGCAACGCCTGCCAGGAACTCAGCGGTGATCTTCGTGCCGTCAACCAGCTTTTTGCCATCCAGCATGGAGGCAATACGGTCCAGCATATCTTCACGCAGAATCTTATATTGCTCATCGATATCTTTACGGATAGAGGTCAGCTCTTCTTCCTGAATGGCTAACGCACGGGCATCTTTTTGCACACCTTCACGTGTGAAGACCTGTACATCAATAACCGTACCTTCAACGCCCTTGCCAACGCGCAAAGAGGTATCTTTAACATCAGAAGCCTTTTCACCAAAAATGGCACGTAGCAGTTTTTCTTCCGGCGTCAGCTGGGTTTCACCCTTAGGGGTTACCTTACCAACCAGAATATCACCCTGCTTAACTTCAGCACCGACGTAAACAATACCGCACTCATCCAAACGGGCCAGTGCCGCTTCACCCACGTTCGGGATATCTGCAGTAATCTCTTCAGGCCCCAACTTGGTATCACGCGCCAAACAGGTCAATTCTTCGATGTGAATAGTCGTATAGCGATCTTCCTGAACTACGCGCTCGGAAATCAAAATCGAGTCTTCGAAGTTGTAACCGTTCCAAGGCATAAAGGCGATGCGCATGTTCTGACCCAAAGCCAACTCACCCAGATCGGTTGAAGGACCATCAGCCAATACGTCACCGCGTGCCACCAAATCACCCGCTTTAACAACCGGCTTTTGATTGATACAGGTGTTTTGGTTAGAACGCTGATACTTAACCAGATTATAAATATCCACACCGGTTTCGCCGGTTTTGATCTCATCGGCATTGACGCGAACAACAATACGCGCCGCATCAGCAGACACTACTTCACCGCCACGCTCGGCAACAACGGTTACACCCGAGTCAATGGCGACCGTACGCTCAATACCCGTACCCACCAAAGGCTTCTCGGCACGCAGCGTAGGCACTGCCTGACGTTGCATGTTCGAACCCATCAAGGCGCGGTTAGCATCATCGTGCTCAAGGAACGGAATCAAGGAAGCCGCAACCGATACGATCTGCTGTGGCGACACATCCATGTAGTCAACATCTTTAGATGAAGACAAGGTAAATTCATTCTGATGACGTGCAGAAACCAAGCTTTCTACGAAACGGTTGTCCGCATCCAATTTGGCCGAAGCCTGTGCGATAACATACTGCGCTTCATCGATAGCAGAAACATATTCGACTTCGTCGGTAACCTGACCGTCCACCACCTTACGATAAGGCGTTTCCAGGAAACCATATTCGTTGGTCTTCGCATAGATCGCCAACGTATTGATCAAACCGATGTTTGGACCTTCCGGCGTTTCGATTGGACAAACACGGCCATAGTGAGTTGGGTGAACGTCTCGCACCTCAAAGCCCGCACGCTCACGCGTCAGACCACCTGGCCCTAACGCAGAAACACGACGCTT
>JACXUQ010000462.1 GCA_014763835.1 Thiotrichales bacterium | reverse complement strand
GGCGTGGATAGACTTTATGGATGAACATCCCGATGCGCTGCTTTACTGCTTCCGCGGCGGCATGCGTTCCAAAATCTCGCAGCAATGGCTGCACGATCATGGCCGCCAGATTGTCCGGCTGAAAGGCGGTTACAAAGCCTTTAGACGCTACCTGATCGACTTTACCGATTCGGTGCCAAAAGAATTTCAACAGGCCGGCATTCAACCCTTTGTGCTGGCCGGTAGCACCGGCTCGGGCAAAACGCTATTGCTGGAACAGTTGGCGCATAAAATCGACCTGGAAGCGCTTGCCCACCATCGCGGTTCCGCTTTCGGCCGCCATGCCACGCCACAACCCAGCCAGATCAATTTTGAAAACAATCTGGCGATGGAGCTGATCCGCTTTGTCGAAAGCGGCGCCAAGCAACTGGTGATTGAAGACGAAGGCCGCAATATCGGTTCGGTCAATCTGCCCAAGGAGCTGTTCGATTTTTTGAAAAGCGGCGAACGCATTGTGCTAGAAACGCCGCTGGAGGAGCGCATTGCGATTACCCTTGACGAATATGTGGTGCAGGCGCAACAGGAATACCCGTCGATTGAAGCCTGGCAGACCTTTATGCTCGACGCGCTGGCACGCATCCACAGCCGGTTGGGCGGCGAACGCTACCAGCGCGTGCTTCAACAGTTCGAGGCGGCCATGCAGCATCAGGTCATGCAAGGCTCCACTGAAAAGCACCGCGCCTGGATCGAAACCTTGCTGGTGGAATATTACGACCCGATGTACGACTACCAGATGAAAAAACGCCAGCATAAAGTCGCCTTCAGCGGTTCCATGCAGGAAGTTATAGACTATCTTCGCAGTTGCCCGACCGCCTTTTGAGCCAACCTCAGCAAGACTCGCCCACCCGGCCTGTTGAGTTTTCAAAACCGCCAAAAACAAAATGCCTGCAAACATTGTCTTGGCAGGTCTTTTTGTTACTATGTTGAAAAACTTTGGGAGCAGTTATGAGAAACGTAGTCATTACCGGCGGCAATAAAGGCATCGGCCTCGCATTGACGCAGAAGTTTGTGGAAAACGGCGATCACGTCATTATCGTGGCACGCGACTTCACCAATCAGGAAACCTTTGATTACCAGAACCACCCGCAAGTCTCTTGCATCGGATTCGATTTGAGTCACACCGACCAGCTTTCGGAGTTGGTCGCGCAGCTGGATAAGGTGGATGTGTTGATTAACAACGCCGGCCTGTTGC
>JACXUQ010000057.1 GCA_014763835.1 Thiotrichales bacterium | reverse complement strand
GAAGTCGAATGGGTCACGGATGACGATATTCCGGAATGAGACTAATCTGATTACCCCGCAATGGAACGCACCGGCCAAGGTGCGCGCCTATTGCACCACACGTCGTTCGCCGCAGGCTTGTGAAAACTCAACAGGCCGGGTAACGAGCAAGTGCGGTGCTTCCCAACCCCCTTTCGATTGTTTTAATCTTGCCACCCATGTGGGTGATGAACCTGCCGCCGTGCAAAATAATCGTGACGGCTTGCGTGAAGCCTTGGGGTTGCAGGCTGAGCCTTTTTGGCTTGAACAGCAACATACTGTGGCTTGCGTTGATCTGAATGCTTTTTCTTCCTCGAACTGGCAAACGCCAGTGGCCGATGCGGCGTGGACGCAGACGGCCGGGCAGGTGGCGGTGGTAATGACGGCCGACTGCATTCCGATTCTGGTGACGAATGAGGCAGGTACTTTGGCGGCAGCGATTCATGCCGGTTGGCGCGGTTTGGCGGACGGTATTGTCACGCAGACGCTGCAGGCGTTGCCGGAAAAAGCTGAAAACCTCTTGGTATGGATTGGGCCTTGTATCCGCCAGCCGCATTTTGAAGTAGGGCAGGATGTCTTTGACTGTTTTGTGGGGAAGGTGCCGGAGAGCGCGGTTTTTTTTGAAGCGCAGCCCGGTTTAGCGGGCAAATACCTGGCCGATCTACCCGGCCTGTTGAAATCCGAATTGGTCCGATCGGGCGTGCAGCAGATCAGCGACAGCGGCTTGTGTTCCTATGCGGATGAAGCGCGTTTCTACTCTTACCGGCGTGACGGCCAGACTGGACGGATGGCGTCGCTGATTTGGCTGGAGTCATAAGCTCATTATTTCGTGATTGATTCACATACCGATAATTTAAACCACGAAGAACACGAAGTTACGCTTGCTTCTAGGCACATTCAATTAAGTTAACTTTTTGATATAAAAGCTTTAATTGCCATGAAAATGGGGGGCAGCTCCGATAAACAGGATCAAGTTAAAAGTCTTCATGGCCTTCGCGCTCTTCGTGGTTCAAGAAAAATTACGCGTCAATGAAAATGTAAGTCAACCTTTTTACTCTTTACCGGTTTTCAGATAACGGTCGGCGCGTTCCACATCTTCCAACGAGCCCGAAATCACCACTTTGTCCAATGCACGGATGACCGTTTCCGAATCGGGGTTTTCGCCGCGCACATGGCCGCGGGTAATGGCTTCCACCTCGACTTTCATATCGCTGAACGGAATCTCTTTCAGCGCCTTGCCGACGGCATAGGCTTTTTCGTCAATCACCACACTGTGAATCACGCCGCTGAGTCCGCCGTGTTCGTCGAGCATGCTGTCGTCCTGACCGGGATAGAATTTTTCCAGCAGTTTGTAGCGGTCCTGACGGGCGGCGCGGGTTTCGCGCAATACCTTGCTCGGCGGCTGGCCGATCATCAACAGCAGGTGGGATGACAACATAATACTCGACTCGAAAGTATCCGGAATGACTTCGGTGGCGCCGGCGGCAATGAGTTCGTTCAAATGGCTGTCGTCCAGCGTACGCACCAGCACCGGGATGTCGGGATGATGCTGACGGATGGCGGTGAGGATCTTCATTGAGGCGTGGAAATCACTGAAGGTGATAATGATCGCCTTGGCTTTCTCGATACCGGCGGCATGCAGAATGCGCTCTTTGGCGGCGTCGCCGTAATAGACGCGCTCGCCGGCATTGTGCGCTTCGGTGACGCGTTTGATATCCATGTCCAAGGCGACAAAGTTCTCGTTGGCTTTATTGAGGAAGCGGCTGACGGTCTGGCCGACACGGCCGAAACCGCAGAGAATGACGTGGTTGTTCAGATAGACGTTATCGGCGGCAATGCTACTTTCAATGTTGCTGAAACTTTGATTGTAGCTGCCGCTGTGCAACCAACGGGTGATTTTGCCGTTGTATTTGACCATCAGCGGTGCAATGGCCATGCTCAATACGGCCGCGGTCAGCAGCAGGTTGCCCTGTTCCTGCGGCAGCAATTTATAGGTAAAGGCCAGGGTCATCAGCACCAAGCCGAATTCCCCTACCTGCGCCAGGCTCAGGGAAGTGCGGCTGGCAACACCGGGTTCCTTGTTGAAGAGGCGGGCGATGCCGTAAATAATCACGCCTTTGATGACGATAATGCCGATGGTTAGCGCCAGAATCGTCCAGAAATGTTCGGTGAGGCGTTCCAATGAAATGAGCATGCCCACGGTAACAAAGAACAGGCCCAGCAGAATGTCCTGAAACGGGCGGATGTCGGATTCGATCTGGTGGCGGTATTCGGTCTCGCCGAGCATCATGCCGGCGAGGAAAGCACCGAGGGTCATCGACAGCCCCATCTCTTCGGTGAGGGCGGCGGAGCTCAATGCCACCAGCAGCACGGTCAATGTAAACAGCTCGGCTGATTTGGCCGACGCTACCTCATGGAACAGCGGGCGCAACAGATAGCGGCCGATGGCGTGCATAATCACCACGATCAGCATCCCTTTGATAAAGGCGTACAGCAGTGACTCGGCCAGGCTGGTTTCGCCGCCGTCGGCGCTCATCGCCAAGGCGGGGATCAGAATCAATAGCGGAATCGCCATAATATCCTGAAAAATCAGGATGCCTACAGCGGAGCGGCCGTGGCGCGACTGGATCTCGCTCTGTTCGGTCAGCTGCTTGATGACGATGGCGGTGGAGGAGAGGGCAAAGGCGCTGGCCACGACGGTATTGGTATTGGTGTCGAGTCCGGCGAGCCAGCCGATGCCGTAAAACGCCGCGCCGGTGCCAAGCACCTGCGCGCTGCCAAGTCCAAAGACCTGTTTGCGCATGGCGACCATTTGCGTTAGCGAGAACTCCAGACCGATTGAAAAGAGCAGGAAAACAATGCCTAGCTCGGCCAGATAGGCAATGTTTTCTTCTTCTTCAATCCAACCGAAACCGTGCGGACCGACAATGATGCCGACAATGATGTAACTTAAAATTGGCGGAAATTGCAAACGGCGGGAAATCGATACCGTTACCACGGCGATCGCCAGCAATAAAACAATATGAAGCAACAAATGGTCTTGCACGTTGATCCTTCGTGAAAAATTTGTGTTGTTACACGGTTTTTTGGGGTTTATCTCGTATTCGAATTGTTGCGGCGTTGCACAGCTCAGTGGCTTTCAAAGCGCATGGAGAGGTCAATCGCGCGAATATGTTTGGTAATGGCCCCGCTGGAAATAAAGTCGACGCCGGTTTCTGCCAGTTGTGGCAGTTGTTCGATTTCGACATTGCCGGAGACCTCCAGTTTGGCGCGTCCGTTGACCTGTTGCACGGCGTTGTGCATCATCTCGAGCGTGAAGTTGTCGAGCATAATAATGTCGGCACCGGCCTGCAGGGCCTGTTGTACTTCGTCCAGATTTTCGGTCTCCACCTCAACCGTCGTGTTAGGGTGGCGGCGTTTCGCTGCACCCACGGCCTGGGCGATACCACCGGCGGCCATAATATGGTTTTCTTTGATGAGAATCGCATCATACAGGCCGATGCGGTGGTTCTTGCCGCCGCCGCAAACGACGGCATATTTTTGCGCCATACGCAGGCTGGGCAGCGTCTTGCGGGTGTCGAGCAGTCGGGTGCGGCTGTCTTTAAGCTGTTCCACATAATGTGCCGTGGTGGTTGCCGTAGCCGACAGCGTCTGCAAAAAATTCAAGGCGGTGCGTTCCGCGGTGAGAATGCTGCGTGCCGAGCCTTTGATGACACAAAGCAGCTGGTTTTCAACGACGCTTTCGCCTTCTTTTACATGCCATTCGATAGTGATGTCTTCGTCGACCTGTTGAAAGACCTCGTCAAACCAAGGGCGTCCGCAAATGACCGCCGCTTCGCGGCTGATGATGCGTGCCGTTGCCTGCGCATCGGCCGGAATCAAATCGGCGGTGAGGTCGCCATCGCCAATATCTTCCCGCAAAGCGATAATGACGGTCTGTTCAAGATGTTCAAAATAGTCGATGTTTTGCATTGCGGCCATCCAAAACCAGAGAAATGACATAAAATCGGCGTATTAACGCCACTAATTTGAGTATTATACCCAATGAATCCGCCTTGTGGCGGGGTGATTAAGCGGAGTTTGATGTGTTACAAGTGGATAGCCAAACCGGTCTGTGTTTACAGGCAACATATATCCCCAGCCCCAATCAGGATGAACGCCCTGAAGGGATGCGGCCTGAGCTGATTGTGGTGCACGGCATCAGTCTGCCGCCCAACCAGTTCGGTGGTGAGGCGATCACACAGCTTTTTACCAATACGCTTGATCCGCAGGACGATCCCTATTTTGCGACGATTTGCGGTTTAAGGGTGTCGGCGCATGTCCTGATTCGGCGCGACGGTAGTTTGGTTCAGTATGTGCCGTTCCAGCAGCGCGCCTGGCATGCCGGGTTGTCGGAATTTCAGGGGCGTAGCCGCTGCAATGATTTTTCTATCGGTATTGAACTGGAAGGCACGGATTGCGGTGCTTACTCGGCCTCGCAATACCGTACGCTGGCGGAGCTGATTAAAGCCTTGTGGCGTGCTTATCCCTCTTTGTCACACGAGGCGGTCGTTGGGCACAGCGATATTGCCCCCGGCCGCAAAACCGATCCTGGGCCGTATTTCCAGTGGCTGGCATTATGGCGTTTGCTGGAAGGTTCACGGCCGGCTTAACGGTTACTACGCAACCCAGCCGCCGCGGGGCGTGTTGCCCGAAGGCGGATTGTCGGGTCTGGGCGAGAATTTCATGCAGGGTTCGCCGGAGGCTTCAAATACCACGTCGCTGGGCAGGCGTTTGGTTTTAAAACCGAACGCCTTGCAGCCGCGTGGATTGTTGGCATCCCAGGTGACATAGAAAAACCGGCATTTGAAGCAGTCGATAGAATTAGTTTTTTTCATAAACCAGTATAAAAATTAGTGAATTTACGGCAAAAAACCCTGTGCTATGATGCGCATCATTCAATAGGCGGCGCTTTAGCTGCCCTTGCAAACTTAAGGGATGGCCGGGATAATTTGCTTGAAAGCGTTGTGGCCCTTGTGCTAGCCTTGATTTGTCCCGTTTATTTTGCGATTCATTCTACTGTCATTTTGATTTAAAGGATATAAACCATGAGTAAAATCGGCCTATTCTATGGAACGGATACAGGTAATACCGAGCGTGTTGCGGACATGATTAAAGACAAGTTCGGGGCAGGTGAGGTGGATGTGTATGACATCGCATCGGCCAAGGCTGCCGATTTCGCCAAGTACGACAAAATCATTCTGGGCCAGCCAACCTGGTACTACGGTGAGTTGCAAAGCAGCTGGGACGATTTTTGGGAAGAGTTCAAGGGCATTGATTTTAGCGGTAAAACCGTTGCCTGTTTCGGCCTGGGCGACCAGGCGGATTATTCCGAATATTTCTTGGATGCGATGGGCATGATGCATGATGTGGCAGTAGAAAACGGCGCGACACCGGCAGGTTACACGTCGACTGACGGATTTGAATTCGACGAGTCGAAAGCGGTGACTGAAGACGGCGAATTCTTTGTAGGCTTGGGGATCGACGAAGATCAGCAGCCTGAATTGACGGAAGGTCGCGTGTCCGACTGGGTTGAGCAGGTGCGCGAAGAGTTTGGCATGTAAGTTAACCTTCAGTCCCATAAAAAAACCGCTTTTAAGCGGTTTTTTTGTGTCTGCAAATCGGCTGAAAATGCCTGTAAAAAACTCAACAGGCCGGGTCGATGCAATCCGCCATCAACGCAGGCTGATGGCCGGCCAGTTTTTGCGTTGCGCGACCTTCAGCAAAGTCTCATCCGCATCGACCACAACGGGATTGTCGACCAGCTCTAACAGCGGTTGGTCGTTGTGCGAGTCGGAATAGAAGTAACTGCCTTCCAGACTGATATGCCTATCCTCCAGCCAGCTTTTCAGTCGCGTTACTTTACCGCTCTGGAAGGAGGGCACGCCGTCCACTTTGCCGGTAAAGCGCCCATCCAGCATTTCAGGGTCGGTACCAATCAAGTTGGTAATGCCGTACATATGACCGATCGGGCGGGTGACAAAACTGTTGGTGGCGGTAATGATCAACAGGTCGTCACCTTTTTCACGGTGCTCGTCCACCAGGGCTTGTGCTTTTGGTAGATAGATCGGTTCAATCACCGTCTGCATGAACTCATCGTGCCAGGCGATGAGGGTGTCCATGTCATATAGTGTCAGCGGTTTCAGTGAGAAATGCTGATACTCCATAATATCCAGCGTGCCGGCCTTGTACATGGCGTAAAAACGCTCGTTTTCCGATTCGAAAAACTCGGCCTCCACCGCGCCCTTGCGAATTAAGAACTTGCCCCAGAGATAGTCGCTGTCACCGGCGATCAGGGTGTTGTCGAGGTCAAAAATTGCCAATGCCATTTGTGCAGAATTCCTTTAATCTCATTTTGGCGACAATCCTATCTGATTGGTGTGGCTATCACAAGGCCGGCGGCTAAATTCCACTTGAAAACAAGCAATGCAGCCATTAATGAATTTAAGATTGAAAAAAGGCCGAAATTTGGGCAATAATACCGACAATTTCTATTAAAAGACTTAAGGTTTTTTGTGATTGATCAAGACGGGTACCGACCGAATGTCGGTATTATCATAGTAAACAAGGAAGGCAAACTATTCTGGGGTAAGCGTATTCAACAAGACGCCTGGCAGTTTCCGCAAGGAGGGATTCGTGAAAACGAAACCCCTCAACAGGCCGTTTTTCGTGAACTTAAGGAAGAGGTTGGCTTGGAGCCTTCGGATGTACGGGTATTGGGACGTACCAGTGATTGGTTGAGTTACGACTTGCCCAAACATCTGATTCGCCACTACAGTCAGCCGGTGTGTGTCGGTCAGAAGCAGATTTGGTTTATGCTCGGTTTTGAGGGCGATATCAGCCGCATTAATCTGGCGCATCACGAGTCGCCGGAGTTTGAGGACTGGATGTGGGTGGATTACTGGCGTCCTGTACAGGAAGTGGTGTGCTTTAAGCAGGCTGTCTATCATCAGGCGCTGACCGAACTCGAAGAGGTGTTGCACAAGTTCTGGCTGCCCAAGTAGTTTTTAAGCTGATTTTCAAATTGGTTTCTTTCGACAAAGCCCCGTAAGGGGCTTTGTCCTTTGTACGGCAAGTTTAAATCTGTCGGAGGTTATGAACACTCATCGTTTGAGCTTGCTGGCTCCTGTTGATTGTCAAAAAACAAATCGGGACGAATGCGCTGAAGCAGTGGGGGATTCATGCCCTCTACATTCAACAAATCTTCCGGTCTATGGCATTTTTTCAATGAGCAATAGACCGAAATCCTGTTTGCCATCGGCAAATCCACACCTTCAAGTGATTTGGCAATGTCTTTTGGCGTGGATAGGTTAACATTCACAGGAGACGCGTGGCTAAGCGCGCCTACAGACAGTAAGCTCAGAATCAGCAGAGCCGCTGAGCTTCGCATTTTGTAGACTCCTTGAGGTAACGCTGAAAAGCACATCTGGATGTCACTTTCCGGGGGGTGAAGAAAAGTCT
>JACXUQ010000461.1 GCA_014763835.1 Thiotrichales bacterium | reverse complement strand
TGCAGACTTTCGAACGCCAAGTTTAGATTACATTGACTTGATTAAGGCCAGTCGTCAGTTGTGTAAATCTCCAGCGGCTGGACAGCTGCAATTTCGCCGTGCCATTTTTAACCTGCTATCGTCTAACCAAGACGACCACAGTAAAAACTGGGCGTTTTTGCAAGCGGATGACGGTCAATGGAACCCTGCACCTTTTTACGATGTTACCTACAGCGCACATCCATTCAACGAACACGCCACTGCGTTCGGCGGTTATGGCAAAGCGCCACCGCTTAAGGTGATGCAAAAACTAGCGACCAGCGCTGGCTTTTCGAATTGGAATGATGCAAGGCAAGTCATTGAAGAAGTCGCAGAAGCCATCAGCCAATTTACGTATCTGGCACAGCAGCAAGGGATCAGTAAAACAACAGTGTCTGCGATTGCTAAGACATTGGATCAGCGCAAGCAGGAAAATGCAGCGCTTTTTCTACAACAATAAGAAGGGACAACAATGAAGCTCGGCCGAAACGATCCTTGCCATTGTGGCAGTGGTAAAAAATTTAAACGTTGTTGTATGAGCAGCGTTTCCAAGCAACATGCCCAAGTTTTCGATGATGTTGAAACCATGCTGGCAATGAACCCAAATTTGAGTCTTGATGAACTCAATACCGCTTTGCAGCACAAAGTGCAAGAACGCAATCATCAACCTCATCCCGATTTTTGTGGCGTGACGCCAACGCAAATGGCCAATTGGCTTTATGCGCCTTTTGATCAATTACAGTGGGTGACAATCAGCACTCCCGACTCTCTTTCTGCCAGCCCTGTGATGCGTTATCTAGCGCTCATTCTTGATGATGCCATGGCGCAAGAAGGCTCCTTCAAAGCCACAACTAAAGGCAACTTACCGACTAAATTAGTCAAACAGGCCAGTGAGTTATTGCCCGAATTTGCCGTTGCTCAATTCGAACGTAACATTAGTATCAGCGAGTTTGCGGGCAGCAACGAAGACAAGTTTAATGCTTTGCACTACACCCGAGTGCTTGCCGAAATTAGCGGTATTATTTATCGACGTAGCGGCCGCTACCATGTGAAAAAATCAGCGCAAAAGCAGTATCAGGTGTTAGGTATACAAGCATTTTTTAAACCTATGTTAGAGGCCGCCATCAGCAAATATAACTGGGGCTATTTGGACGGTTTTGAGTTTGATGCCGACTTGCGAACCTTTTGGCTGTTTATGCTGTGGCGTATTCAAAGC
>JACXUQ010000460.1 GCA_014763835.1 Thiotrichales bacterium | reverse complement strand
GAGTTTTTCGAGCAGATCGTCGTTGGGTGCGATCATGACCACGGGAATCTGGTCGTCAATCAGGGCCAGCGGGCCGTGTTTGAGTTCGCCGGCGGGATAGGCCTCAGCATGGATGTAGCTGATCTCTTTGAGTTTTAAGGCGCCTTCCATGGCAATTGGGTACATGGTGCCGCGCCCGAGGAACAGGGCGCTGTTTTTGTCGGCAAACAGTTGCGCCAGTTCGATGATTTTGTCTTCGTGCTGCAACGCATTTCTGAGCAGGCCGGGTAGTTTTTGCAGGCCGCGCACGATAATGGTTTCGCGCTTGAGTGACATGAGTTGTTTGGTTTTGCCGACGGCGGTCAGTAACAAGGCCAGCGCGACCAGCTGGGTGGTAAAGGCTTTGGTGGAGGCGACACCGATTTCGGGGCCGGCGTGGGTGAGGAAGGTGAGATCGCTTTCACGCGTCAAGCTGGATTCGGGCACGTTGCAGATGGTGAGCGTGGGGATGTTTTTGGTTTTTTTGGTGCTTTTAACCTGTTGCAACGCGGCCAGGGTATCGGCCGTTTCACCGGATTGGCTGATGGTGACAAACAGGGTGTTGTCCAATACCACCGGATTGCGGTAGCGGTATTCGCTGGCGACTTCGACCTGACAAGGCAGGCCGATAATGTCTTCAAACCAGTATTTGGCGACCAAGCCGGAGTGGTAGCTGGTGCCGCAGGCGATAATCTGCACCCGTTCGATGGTTGCAAACAGTGCTTCGGCCTGGTGTCCGAAGGCGGAGACCAGGACATGCTCCTGGGTAATGCGCCCTTCCAAGGTGTCGATCACCGCTTGCGGTTGCTCAAAGATCTCTTTGTGCATGTAGTGGCGGTGGTCGCCCAGTTCGACTGCATGGGCAGTGAGTGTGGATTGTTTGACGGCACGCTCTACGATTTGGCCAGTAGCATCGAAAATGCGCACGCTTTCACGGGTGATGTGGGCGACATCGCCCTCTTCCAAAAAAATAAAGTTTTGCGTGACCGGTAACAGGGCAGAAACGTCGGAGGCGATAAAGTGTTCGCCGATGCCGATGCCAATCACCAGCGGACTGCCTTTGCGTGCGGCGATTAAGGTGTGCGGATCGTCCACCGCGACCACGCCCAAAGCGTAGGCGCCTTTGAAATGGCGGATAGCGTTTTGCACGGCCTGCAGTAAAGCGTCTTGGGCATCAATACCCGCAGGCAGCTGGGTGAGCTCAAAGTGGATTTGATG
>JACXUQ010000459.1 GCA_014763835.1 Thiotrichales bacterium | reverse complement strand
TATCGTTTATGTCCTGCTCTATCGTGTTCTATCGTGATTAGACTCAAACGCACAATCTCCCTCCCACAAATGGTGCTCTATGGTTTAGGCACCACCATCGGCGCGGGCATTTATGCCCTGGTGGGTGAAGTCGCCGCCCGCTCCGGCTATATGGCGCCGCTGGCCTTTTTTGCCGCAGCACTCTTGGCGGCCACCACGGCGTTTTCATTTGCCGAACTCTGCGGACGTTTTCCCAAAGCGGCCGGCGCGGCGCTCTACGTCAAACAAGGTTTCAATTCCGACCAACTCTCCCGTCTGATCGGCCTGCTTGTGGCTGTGGCCGGACTGGTTTCGGCCTCGGCACTGATCAATGCCTTTTCGGGCTATCTTGCGCAACTGGTGCATCTGCCCGGCAATTTCACTCTCATTGCCGTGGTCGTCGTGATTGTCGGCCTTGCCATCTGGGGGATTGCCGAATCGGTTTATATCGCCGGCCTGTTCACTTTGATTGAAGTCGGCGGATTGGTATGGATTGTCTTTGTCGCCTCGCCCAATCTGGTGCATCTGCCGGAGATGGCACCTTTGTTTGTCCCCGACTTTTCGCTGCATAGCGCCTTTTTAATTTACAGCGGTGTGCTGCTGGCCTTTTTTGCCTTTATCGGTTTTGAAGACATGGTGGATGTGGCCGAAGAGGTCAAACACGTGCGCCGCACCTTGCCCTTGGCGATTATTCTGACGCTGCTGATTACTGCTGCACTCTACTTCAGCATTATGCTGCTGGCTTTGCTCACCGTTCCGCTCAGTGAATTAGCCGCCAGTAGCGCCCCGCTGGCCCTAATCTACGAAAAACAGACCGGCCAGCCGGCCACCGCCATCAGCATTATCGGCATGCTCGCCATCATTAACGGCGCTCTTATCCAGGTGATTATGGGCTCACGCGTGCTCTATGGACTCAGCAGCCGCAGTCTGTTGCCGCTGTTTTTCAGCCGTGTCAACGCTAAAACTCAAACCCCCATTAATGCCACCCTTGCTGCCGGCGCGCTGGTTATGGTGCTCGCGGTCAGCGGCGGCCTGTCCACTTTGGCGCAAACCACCTCGCTGCTGATGCTGGTGGTCTTTGCTCTGGTCAACCTCTCCTTATGGCGCATTAAACAACATCAGCCAGTGCCCTACGGCAACCTTTCGATCCCGCGCTGGATTCCCCTGATTGGATTTTTAGTCAGCGCCGGACTGGTTTTTTACGAATTAGTAAATGCATTGCAG
>JACXUQ010000056.1 GCA_014763835.1 Thiotrichales bacterium | reverse complement strand
ATTTAATTGAAGATCGTACGCAAGGGCGGTTCAGACTGTCGCTTTTTTTGGTTATCATAGCGGAAATTTTGCAACTTTCGCACCGCGACTTTATAAGGAAACTCTATGAATTTAAGCGCCGGTAAAGCCATGTCGTTAGGCTCGGTAATGGTTGATATTGAGGGCACCGTTTTGCAGCCGCACGAAATCGAGCGTCTGATGGATCCGTTGGTGGCCGGTGTGATTCTCTTTAGCCGTAATTTTGAATCGGTGGAGCAGTTGCAAAAGCTGACGGCATCGATTCACGCTTTGCGCCATCCGCGCCTACTGATCGGCGTGGACCACGAGGGCGGACGGGTGCAGCGTTTCCGTGACGGCTTCAGCCGCCTCCCGCCGATGCGCACCCTGGGGCAGGCCTATGCGCAAAACCCCCAGTTTGCCTGTGATGCCGCCGAAAAGCTCGGCTGGTTGTTGGCGACCGAATTGCTGGCGGTGGGCGTGGATTTCAGTTTTGCGCCGGTTCTCGACTTGGATTACGGCGGGAGCAAGGTGATTGGCGATCGCGCCTTTGCGATGCAACCGCAGACGGTGGCCAAGTTGGCGTTCCATTTAATGACCGGTATGCGTAAGGCGGGTATGGCTTCGGTGGCCAAACATTTCCCTGGGCACGGCTATATCGAAGCCGACACCCATACCGAAGTCGCCGTAGACGAACGCGCTTTTGCGGAAATTCAGCAGAAGGACATGCAGCCGTTTCTGAGCCTGATCGAGCACGGCGTGGACGCGGTTATGCCGGCACACGTGATCTATTCCAAAGTCGATCCGCTGCCGGCCGGTTTTTCACACTATTGGTTGCAGACGGTGCTGCGCAAACAGTGCCATTTTGAAGGGGCGATTATCAGCGACGACATGAGTATGCGTGCCGCCGCGGCTTACGGCCCGGCTTCAGAGCGTGTGCTTAAAGCCTTGCAGGCCGGCTGCGATCTGGTGCTGGTGTGCAATGATCCGCTTGCCGCCGACGAGGTGTTGGCGCATGTAAACTGGCATGCCGGCGCGCTGTCGCATGCCCGCTTGATCCGCTTGCATGCCCATGAACGAATCGAGTTCCGCAAGTTGCCTTATCATCCGCTGTGGCAGGCGGCGGTGACGGTTTTGAATGAACTCAACCGTCTCAACGCCCAGCAGGAGCTGATCTGATGGCGTGGCTGCAGCAAAGTTGGGCGCAACTGGTGGGGCTGTTCGGCAGCCAGGCGTGGATACTCATGGTCAGCGGCATCTTACTGGTCACGCTACTGGCCGATCTGATTCAGCGTGGTCTACTGCGCCGTCTGCACTTCCATCTGCTTAAAACCCATAAAGTCTGGATGGACAGCTTTGTGGATGCGGCGCGGGCACCGTTTTCGTTTTTTATCTGGCTCAACGGCAGCTTTCTGGCGCTGACGACGCTGATCCTGCATTTTCAGCTTTTTGTCGATAGTTTGGCTTGGATTCAGACGCTTAAATCGACGGTTTTGACGCTGTCGTTCGGTTGGTTTGTCATCCGCTTGGTGCAGCGTCTGGAATTGCACCTCAAGGAATATGCGCGTGAAAGCGAACGGCTTGATCATGTCACGGTGGAGGCCTTCGCCAAAATTATCAAGCTGGTGGCGTTTGTGGTCACCCTTCTTTTCTTTCTCAACGCCTTTGGGGTCAGCCTCACCGGTTTGCTGGCGTTTGGCGGGGTAGGCGGTATCGCGGTCGGCTTTGCCGCCAAGGACCTGCTGGGCAATCTGTTTGGCGGACTGATGCTCTATATGGACAAACCGTTTACCGTCGGCGACTGGATTCGTTCGCCCGACAAGGAGATTGAGGGCACGGTAGAGCATATCGGTTGGCGCATGACCACGGTGAGAACCTTCGACAAGCGCCCGCTTTACATTCCCAACGGCATTTTCTCCACAATCGCGATCGAAAACCCGTCGCGCATGACCAATCGCCGTATCAAGGAGACCATCGGCATCCGCTATGCGGATGTGCATAAAATGCATGCCATTACCGCGGCGGTCAAGGAGATGCTGCGGGCGCATCCGGAAATCGACACGACTCAGACGATGATCGTCAATTTCAACCAGTTCGGGCCGTCATCGCTGGAT
This sequence comes from Thiotrichales bacterium, assembly GCA_014763835.1. Taxonomy (GTDB): domain Bacteria; phylum Pseudomonadota; class Gammaproteobacteria; order Thiomicrospirales; family Thiomicrospiraceae; genus Thiomicrorhabdus. The sequence continues at coordinate 5,452 of JACXUQ010000056.1, read as the reverse complement.
TTTTTTATCTATACTTTTACCAAGACCACCGAGTGGATCCGTTTTCACGAGATCAAAGAGGATGTGTTGCTGAAAGTAGCCGGTATTATCGAAGCGCAGGGCGCCGAGATCGCTTTCCCGACGCGGACACTGCACTTGTTTAATGAAGCGGCGCCCGACGAGTCCAAAGCGCCAAACTAAACAGGCAAAAAATCGGCGTTTAAAACTGAACAGGCCGGGTAGGCGATTGCGCGACCCGGCCTGTTCAGTTTTTGTAACGCTCAAAGAACGTTAGATGATAATGACTTCCGGTTCGAGGTGAATGCCAAACTTGTGGTCAACCGCTTCCTGAACCTTCTGTGACAATTCGACAATATCCAGACCTTTAGCACCACCGCGGTTTTCCAGAACCAATGCGTGTTTTTCCGAAACACCGGCGGCGCCGCAGCGCTGTCCTTTCCAGTTGACCTGCTCTATCAACCAGGCTGCCGGGATTTTATAGTAGCCTTCCAACGTCTTATGATGCGGCACATCCGCATAGCGCGTCAGAAGTTCCTCAAAATAAGATTGTCCCACCACCGGATTTTTGAAAAAACTGCCGGCATTGCCGAAGATGTTTGGGTCTGGTATGCGTTGCTTGCGCAATTGGATGACGGTATCGTAAATGGCTTTTGGCGTCAGTTCCGTTTTGGGAATCTCGCTCAGGGCCTCTTTAAGCGGTTCGTAAACTAAATTAGGATGGCCTGCGTGCAATTTACGCAAACGGAAGGTAACACGGTGCACCAGGAGTTTGTCGGCATACTCCTGTTTAAAGATGCTGGTGCGGTAGCCGAAATTGCATTCTGAATTGCGGAACTCCTGGCGATGGCCGGAGTAGAGGTTGAGGGTCTGTACGCGGGTAATCGCATCACGTGCCTCCGCGCCATAGGCGCCGACATTCTGGACCGGTGCGGCGCCCACTGTGCCGGGAATCAGCGCCAGGTTTTCCAGGCCCCACCAGTTGTGCTCCACGGTATAGGTGACCAGGTCGTGCCAGTTCATGCCTGCGCCCACCGAAAGCCAAATGTTGTCTTCATCCTGTTTGACGATTTTTAACTGCTTGTAACCGCAATGCACCATCACGCCCTCGATGTCGTGGGTGAAGAGGATATTGCTGCCGCCGCCGATGATACGCCAGGGCAGGGAGGCCAACGTCAAATCCGAACGCAGCGTGGTGATATCGCTTTGGCGGTTGATTTCAACGTAGTACTGCGTTTTGACATCGATCTTGAACGTATTGTGTTTTTTGAGCGAATAGTTGGCCTGAATGTGCATTTTGGTCTTTGTTATAATGACGAAAAACAACATTATAAAGGAAGCGGAGCACTTTGCACGTGCCATGCGCCAAGAGAAGGAGGATTCATGAGTCAATTAAAACTTTCCAAACAGGGATGGTCTAACCAGACCGTGTTTATTCTCGCCGCGGTCGGCTCCGCGGTCGGCTTGGGGAATATCTGGAAATTTCCTTATATCACCGGCGAAAATGGCGGCGGTGCCTTTGTGCTGGTGTATTTGGCTTGTGTGCTGCTGATCGGCATTCCCGTACTGCTTTCCGAAATCGCATTGGGGCGAGCGGGCGGTGCCAACCCTGTGCAGGGCATGGCCAATCTGGCGCATGAACACCGCGCCAGCCCGCTGTGGTTTCTGCTGGGGTTGAACGGTGTGTTCGCCGGTGCCTTGATTCTCTCTTTTTATACGGTGATTGCCGGCTGGGGCGTGGCTTATTTTTATGAAAGTGTTAAAGGCGTTTTTCAGCTGCTCACGCCTGATGAAGTCGGGGGGCACTTTGAGACGTTTTTAGCCAATCCGTATGAACTGCTGTTCTGGCATACCGTGGTCAGCATTTTCACTGTGTTGGTCGTTGCCAAGGGGGTTAAAAGCGGGATTGAGCGCGCCATCAGCTGGATGATGCCGGGACTGTTTTTGATTCTGTTGGTATTGCTCGGTTATGCGGCAACCACCGGCCATTTCGCACAAAGTTTCACGTTCCTGTTTTCACCCGATTTCTCCAAATTAAGCTGGCAGGCGGTGTTAACGGCTATGGGGCACGCGTTCTTTACCCTGAGTATCGGTCTGGGCACCATGATGGTTTACGGCTCTTACATCTCCCAGAAATATTCGATTGTCAGAGCCAGCATGTGGATTGCCTTTGCCGATACACTGGTGGCGCTGATGGCCGGCCTGGTGATTTTTTCGATCGTTTTTGCCAACGGTTTGGAGCCGGGGGCAGGGCCGGGGCTGCTGTTTCAAACGTTGCCGATCGCTTTCGGGCAGATGGGGGGCGGTTGGTTATTCGGTTCGTTGTTTTTCGCACTGGTGGTGATGGCTGCATTGAGTTCGGCGATTTCGCTGATCGAACCGGCTGTCAGCTGGTTTGAGCAGAACTGGGGCATTCAACGTCTTAAAGCGGCCTGGATTTTAGGCGGCCTGATCTGGTTGATTGGCATAGGCACGGTGTTGTCTTTTAACGATTGGTCTGCCGTTCACTTCCTTGGCGAACGCAATTTCTTTGAAAGCGTGGATTTTATTACCGCCAATATCATGCTGCCGCTGGGGGGGCTGTTAATGTCTATTTTTGTCGCTTGGGTATTTGATGATGCTGCGCGTGCCGCGCAAATTGGCCTGTCGCCTCGTATGATGAAATGGTATTTGTTGGATCTACGTTGGCTGGCACCCGTGGCGATTCTGATTGTTTTTGCGACGAATCTGGTGGCTGCGGAGAGTGTTTGGTTTATGGTTGCCATTGCGCTGACGGCCTATGCCGCTTATGTGCTGAATGCCATACGCAAGGGCCGCATCGACTCAAAATAAAAAAGGAGGCATAAGCCTCCTTTTTTATCACGCAGTATTAATCGCGATTAATACTGTGCCGTATATTGATTTTGAATCATGCGATGCATTTCCAAATACTTGGCGGTCATTTTGCGTTGCAGGGAGTGCGAGTAACGCAGAATCGAACGCATCACATGAAAGGTCACCAACGGATGGGACTCGACCAGTACCTCAAACTTGTCGCGGTGCAACATCAAGACTTCTGAATCTTGCTTAGCCACCACGCACAGGGAGTGGGGCACGCCATCCAGGAAGCTTAACTCGCCAATCATCGCGCCTTCTTTTAAAACATCGATCGAGACAGAGGTTTCTCCGCTGATCATCTTCAGTACTTCGAGTTTGCCGCTGATCAACAGATAGAGCATGTCATCCTTGGAACCTTCTTCAAACAGAACCTCACCCTTGGCAAGTTTACGAATTTCGACAGCCTGAGCGAGAATTTCGCACTCCTGCGCGGTGACATCCTGGCCGAGAACGGAATTGGCGATTTTTTTGGCAACGGTCATAGGCATTCCCTTATTAGTAAATGGTTTATGGCATAACGTTCATTCTACGAGGCGCCGGAGTCAATTGCCACTCTTTGTAGTGTGAGCATTGTTGCCTGCATGGCGCTGTTATTAAGGTGAGGATGGCGTTTTGGGCAGATCAAGACGTTCGACCGGAAAGAACGCGTCGAAAAAACTGCTCATGCTCAGCACGAAAAGCAGTATCAGCCCCATCACAATAATCAACGAAAGCGCCTGCTTATTTTGAATGAATTTCTCTTTCCAGCGCTCGCTTTTGAGCAGCGGCCAGATGAAGTAAAGAAAGACAACCAAGGCGAGCAACTGCAGCGCAATCAGCATAAATTGGATAGCAAATGGCAGCTCTTTTTCGATCATACAAACACCACTTTATTGTGACAGCAGCTGCACTAAGGTCTGATAATAAATTTCCGTTAGCTGTTCAAGATCGGACACACTGACACACTCGTTGACCTTGTGAATGGTGGCGTTAAGCGGCCCCATTTCAATCACCTGTGCGCCGGTCGGCGCGATAAAACGCCCATCGGAGGTACCACCGCCGGTAGATAATTTGGGTTCATAGCCGACCACCTCTTTGCAAGCCAGTTTTACCGCCTGAATCAATTCGCCCTGCGCGGGGGTGATAAACGGCAAGCCCGACAGGTTCCAGTCCAGACTGTAGTTCAGATTGTGGTGATCCAGAATCGCATGCACGCCTTCTTTAAGGGTCTCGGGCGTGTGTTCTGTGGAGAAACGAAAATTGAACTGCACCACGACATTGCCGGGGATCACGTTGGTGGCGCCTGTACCGCCGTTGATATTGGAAATCTGAAAGGAGGTCGGCGGGAAATATTCGTTGCCATGGTCCCATTGTACATGCACCAACTGCTCCAGTGCTGGCGCCAAGGCGTGAATCGGGTTTTCGGCCAATTCGGGGTAGGCGATATGGCCTTGTACTCCATGAATGGTTAAGGTGCCGCTTAAAGAACCACGGCGGCCGTTTTTGATGGAATCGCCCAGTTGCTTGTCGCTTGAGGGTTCGCCCACCAGACAGTAGTCGATCTTCTCATTGCGCGCTTCAAGGGTTTCAATGACCTTAACGGTGCCGTCAATCGCCGGTCCTTCTTCGTCACTGGTAATCAGAAAACCGATAGAGCCTGCATGCTGCGGATGGTTTTCCACAAAGCGTTTGCTGGCCACCATAAAACAGGCAATACTGCTTTTCATATCCGCCGCGCCGCGTGCGTACAGCATGTCGCCTTCAATCTGTGCCGAAAACGGCGGATAGGTCCATGCCGATTCAGGGCCGGTCGGCACTACATCGGTATGACCTGCAAAGACATAAAGCGGGCCGTTGGTGCCGCGTCTGGCCCAGAGATTTGACACCTCGCCAAACGGCATGGGTTCGATATGGAATCCCAGCGGTGCAAGATAGTCGGCAATGAGCTGCTGACAGCCTTTGTCGTTAGGGGTGACGGAATCGATCTGCAGCAATTGCTGGGCTAGTTGAATGGTTTCACTCATGGACGCGGAATTCCTGTTATTGTATTTAGACGCCAAAAAACTATTGTACGGGTTTGCATGAGGTAATGTTAAGCAAAAAATCGCATCGGTCAGTGGTTCAGGGTTTGATAGGTTTTTTCATCAAAACCGATAATCACGTCTTGATCAGTTTGTAAAACCGGACGCTTGATTAAAGTAGGCATGGCGATCAGGACAGTCAAATCTCCAGCCATCAAGGCTTCTTTTTGGGCTGCATCAAGCTGTTTCCAGGTGGTGCTGCGCTTGTTGACCAGTTTGTCCAGTGGCTGCACTTTTAGCCAGGATTCCAGCAGAGCAATGTCGAGGCCTTGCTTTTTAAAATCGTGAAAATGGTAGGGGAGCTGATGTGCATCTAAAAATTTTTGTGCTTTTTTAACCGTATCGCAATTGGGAATGCCGTACATTTTCATTGTTGTCGTCCTGCTATAAACGTCTTTCAAAGTTTGCCAATTATATAGTTGAGAGCTTTGCACGAGATGGCTACACGAATAAAAATGGTTAAAAATCGCCTGACTTTTGTTGAAAAACTTGCTAATAGCGAGCTATTAGCTGCGTTT
>JACXUQ010000458.1 GCA_014763835.1 Thiotrichales bacterium | reverse complement strand
GTGTTGCATTTTATTTCGTTTGAAAAGTATCCGCTGACACTGGCGGATCTGCAGCGGGCACACCAGCATTACGCGCCCTTTCAACCGCTTTGCGAGGCGTTGCAGGTACATTATCCCGACCTACTGCCGGGGTGGCATGATCTGTGGCTGGTGGCGGGAAGAATCCGCCTGACGTTGTGGTTTGGCGATGTGCTTGCGGGGCTGCCGGAGTTGGATGACAGCGCGTGCGCGTTGGTGGATGCCTGGTTTCTGGACGGTTTTGCGCCGGCCAAGAACCCGCAGATGTGGCAGCCGGCGCTGTTTCAGCAGATGGCGCGTTTAAGCCACTTGGAAACCACCTTTGCAACCTTTACCGCCGCCGGCGAGGTGCGCCGCGGTTTGGAAAGAGCCGGGTTTGAGGTCAAAAAAGCGCGCGGTCATGGACGCAAGCGCGAGATGTGTCACGGCCAGTTGGCGCAAAAACGGCCGTTCAGTTCAAAAGCGCCGTGGTTCGTGCGCCCACCAGCGGTTCCCGAGGGCGAAGTGGTGGTGATCGGTGCCGGTTTGGCCGGCGCCAGCGTGGCTTATGCCCTGGCGCAGGCGGGGCGCAAAGTGCGGGTGTTGGAGGCGGAAACCGAAGCGGCGCAGCACGCTTCCGGCAACTGGGCCGGTGCAGTGCATCCGTTGGTGACGGCCGATTGGAATCTGCGCAGCCAATGGTATCTGCTCGGGTTTGAGGCGACTTTGCGCACCTTGTTGCCGTGGATTGAGCGCGGCGAGATTGCGGGCGAACTCAACGGCCTGTTGCAGCTTGCCGTGAATGAGGTTGGGCGCCAGCGGGTCGAAGAGGCCTTGGAGCGCGTGGGCTTGCCGGAGGCTTTTGCCGTGTGGCTGTCGGCGCAGGAATCTGCCGGCAAGGTCGGCGGTGAGGTGGCTTCTGCAGGGTTGTTTTTCCCGCGCGGCGGCTGGGTGAATCCGCCTTCGGTGGTGAAGCGTTGTTTGCAGCATCCGAATATTAGTGTGAGCTACGGACAGACAGTCAGCGGTTTGGAAGCCATGCCACAGGGGTGGCGGATCATAACGCAAAACGCACCGCTTGAGGCGTCCTGCGTGGTGGTGGCCAGCGGTGCCTTGGACGAACGCTTGAATGCCCTTTTGCGGCTGCCGATCCGGCCGGTAAAAGGTCAGGTGACCCACCTTGAGGCATCCATGCAGCATTGGCCGCTGCATTGTACGGTGACCCATGAAGGCTATTCGGCGCCGTGCGGCAA
>JACXUQ010000457.1 GCA_014763835.1 Thiotrichales bacterium | reverse complement strand
TGCTCTTTGGCTTGGTAGAGTTTGATATCGGCCTGCTGGATGTAGGTGTTGATCTCTTTTTGGGCATGGCTGTCGTTAATCTGCGGTTTGATTTCGATGGCGCCAATGCTGACGCTGACGTCGATAAACTGATTATCGACGGTGCAGCAGAGGTTGTTGAATTCGCGGCGCAGTTGGTCGAGCTTGTCGGCCGCGGCGGCCAAATGGGTGTTGGACATGAGGATAATGAACTCCTCGCCGCCGTAACGGATGATAATGTCGGATTCGCGCAGCAGGTGTTTGCAGGTGGCCACAAACGATTTCAACACCTTGTCGCCGGCCAGATGGCCGTACTGGTCATTGAGCATTTTGAAGTAATCGAGGTCGCACATCGCCATAACAAAATAGGAATCGGTCGCCAGGGCGAGCTCGTAGTGGTTGCTGAAGACGCTCTCCAGCGCGTTGCGGTTGAGCGCCCCGGTCAGTGGGTCTTTGGAGATGTCTTTGACGAGGTTGCGGTTGTCGATCAGCGCCAGTTCGTTGCCGATGGAGAGCGAGATGAACTCGCACTTCTCCAGATAACTCATCAGAATGTTGTAGTTGATAAAGGGTTTTTGCATCTGGTTGTGGATGGCACCGCCCAGTGCGTGCAGAGTATGGTGTATGGACACCAGATAGGTGTATTTGGAGTTGTTGCTGATGACTGCTTTGCCGTCGTTATGCAGCCAGCAGCCAAAACGGCACAGGTCGGCTTCAAGCTCCGGCATCTGTTCGGGCTGTTTGGCGTCAATCGCTTTAATCAAGGCATTGAGCCACTCCAGATGGCTATGGTAGTGCATAATCAGGTCTTTTTTGAGCAGGTCTTTGAGGCTGTTCATACGCACGGTATTGGCGTGCGTGAGTTCGGTCATGTACTGATGCAGATATTCGTAGGCAAAGACGTTTTCGATGTCGTGATAGGTGCGCTGCAAAGCGAAGACCTCGTCGCGCGCCTCGTGCTCCAGCAAAATCGCCGTCAGGCGGTTTGGCGTTGAGAACCCCTTGGATCAGGGTTTTGTATTCGTCGTAGGCGCTGTCGGGCAGTTTATTGAAAGAGAGGCGGTAACGCTCGATAAAGTCATTGACGACGTTGGTGATATAAGGCGTGAGGTATTTGCTTGGCATGCGATGACTCTGTTTTGTATTTTTAGGCTGGCGCAGCGTTTATCGGCAGCGCTCATTACGCCATACTACAATAGCGCGGCGTTGATGAAAACCGCCGCGTTCGCGCCTTTTAGTAACGGGAAGGGCGGTTAGCCACTTCCGGCAGTCGCCAGGCTTCGGGGGTTTGGCTGCTTTCCAATGCATTTTCGATGCTATCGTCCAGTTCGCTGAAAAAATCCAAACCGGTTTGCGCTTCAACCTCGTCAATGCTGACCACCAGTTTCATCAGGCTGATATTGGCCTTGGCGTTTTGCGGGAAAATAAACGCCAAGGCTTTGGCGGGTTGCTCTGCTGTGGCGGGTTTGAGCAGGATTTTATAAAACGATTTGGGAATCGCCACGCCGCTTTTCAGGCGTTTGGGCTCGGGGTCAAAAACCGGGCCGGTGACCACCCAGAATTCGCCGAACCATTCAGAGAAATCATTGGCGACCAACTCCTCCAGACGCTGCCAGCTTTTTTGGTTGAGGTTGGGTTTTTGCGGGGTGATATTGGTCATTTTAAAGGTGTCGAGCTGCGCCGAACGTCCATAACGGCTGGCAATGACATAGTTGGGCGCCATATGGCCGCGGTCGTATCCTGAGCTGGTGTAGTCGTCATGGCTCACAAATGACGGGCTGCGCCAATCGGTGCTGAAACCGGAAGGGCGTTTGCCGGGGATGTATTCAGCCGCAGTGACTTTATAGGTGACCCATAGCGGGTTTTTCAGCGATTCGGAATAGGACAGCATAAAGCCGTCGTTGCGCAGCACATGGTTCCACTGGCCTTTGGCCGGCGCGGCTACCTCCTGCGGCAGGCCCATATAGGCCATCGCCGGACGGGCAACGCTGACTTCGTAACCGTACCACAAACCGCCGCCCAACGCGGCGATCAGGATGTATTTGGGGTGCTTAATCAGTAAGGCAAGCAGAGTTTGCAGCAGTGATAGCTGTTGACGGCGTTTCATCGACTTTCCATGCGTTGAATTGAAAGCCGTCATTATAGGCGGCAGGTCGATGCAGTCAAACAAAGCCTAACTGGCTGAAAGGCATTGATATAATTTTTGCGTTTAGTTGGGCGCTACAAAACGTTTGTGGG
>JACXUQ010000456.1 GCA_014763835.1 Thiotrichales bacterium | reverse complement strand
TCTATCCACTATAATATTGGACTTATTTGCTACAGATAGCAAGCGTGCAAACGGCTTGTTTTAACGAGAATTCAGTCAACATTCACAGACACCTAAAACAGAAGAAAGTTCATGTCAGAAGTTCAGTACCAACCGCAACAACTTGAAGCCGAAATTCAGAAATATTGGGACGACAACCAGACCTTTGTGGTCAAAGAGGACAACAGCAAGGAAAAATATTACTGCCTGTCGATGTTCCCCTATCCGAGTGGCAAGCTGCACATGGGGCATGTGCGCAACTACACTATCGGCGATGTGATTTCGCGCTATCAGCGCATGTTGGGCAAGAATGTACTGCAGCCAATGGGCTGGGACGCCTTCGGTCTGCCGGCGGAAAACGCCGCCATGCAGCATCAGGTGGCACCGGCCAAATGGACTTACGAAAACATCGCCTATATGCGCAATCAGTTGAAGTCGTTGGGCCTGGGGTATGACTGGACGCGTGAAATCGCCACCTGTCATCCCGAGTATTACCGTTGGGAGCAGTGGTTGTTCACCAAGTTGATGGAAAAGGGGCTGGTTTACCGCAAGTTGTCAGTGGTCAACTGGGATCCGGTCGATCAGACGGTATTGGCGAACGAACAGGTCATCGACGGCAAGGGCTGGCGTTCCGGCGCGCCGGTGGAGCGTAAAGAGATTGCCCAGTGGTTCCTGCGCATTACCGATTACGCCGAAGAGTTGCTGAACGATCTGGACAAGCTGGAAGGTTGGCCGGAACAGGTCAAAACCATGCAGAAAAACTGGATCGGCAAATCGACCGGTCTGCAGATTTCTTTCCCGGTTATCGGTCAGGAAGGCGTGACATTGGATGTTTATACCACGCGTCCGGACACGCTGATGGGCGTGACCTACGTGGCGATCGCTTCTGACCATCCGCTGGCACGCAAAGCGGCGGTCAATAACGAACCGTTGGAACGTTTTATCGAAGAGTGTTCCCACATCTCCACCGCCGAAGCGGATATGGAAACCATGGAGAAGAAAGGGGTCGATACCGGCATCCGTGTGGCCCATCCGATTACCGGTGAAGAGATTCCGGTATGGTCGGCCAACTTTGTATTGATGGGGTACGGTACCGGTGCGGTGATGTCGGTTCCGGCGCATGACCAGCGCGATTACGAATTCGCCAAAAAATACGACCTGCCGATGAAGGTGGTGATTGCCGAAAGCGCCGATAACATTCCGAATGTATCCGAAAAGGCATTCACCGACAAAGG
>JACXUQ010000055.1 GCA_014763835.1 Thiotrichales bacterium | reverse complement strand
ACTTGCTAATAGCGAGCTATTAGCTGCGTTTTCCGCCTCAACCAGCCAATTTTTTCCTCATTTTTATTTCGCGCCCCACTCGTGCAAAGCTCTCATTAAGTTTAAATGCGAAAGGGTTTAAACTAGGCTGACCGCCCTTTTTCACTCGGAGATAAAGTGAAAAATTTGCTTTATGTCGATGACGATCAATCCATGCGTGCTTTGATTGCGCTGGTATTGGGAAAACATTATGCGTTGGAACTCGCCAATGACGCTTGCATGGCTTTGCAAGCCTTGCAATCGCGCCCATTCGATCTGGGGTGATTTCCGACATCAATATGCCCAATATGGACGGCTTGCAGCTGCTGGCGGCCATTCGCGCCACTACTGAATACCGGCATCTCCCGGTACTGTTGATGAGCGCTGAAACGGATGAATTGATCAAGCAGCACAGCAAACAACTGGGCGCCACCGGATGGATCAGCAAACCCTTTAATCCGGAAAAACTCCTGAAAGCGATCGAAAAGGTGTTGATGTCGCCTCACGATTAACATCACCGCCGCAGGCTCGATTCGCCAAATTCGGGCTCAAAAAACTCAACAGGCCGGGTAGATAGCCCACGAACAGCAGGCATAAAAAAACCGGAAACAAGTCCGGTTTTTATTGCTCGTCGCAGTGATTACTTGAACGGGTCTTCGATCACCAGCGTTTCGGCACGATCAGGACCGGTAGACAGAATCGAAACCGGCACACCCACCTCTTTTTCCAGCAAACGGATGTAGTTCTTCGCCGCATCAGGCAAGGCATCCCACGACTGAATGCCTACCGTTGAGGTTTTCCAACCCGGCATGCTCACATAGTTAGGTTTACACCCCTCGTATTCGTCAGCACTGTATGGCGGCAAATTAACCGTTTCACCGTTATAGGTGTAAGACACGCAGATTTTGACCTCTTCCAATTCGTCCATGACATCCAGCTTGGTCAAGCACATACCGCTCAAACCGTTGATTTGAGCCGAACGGCGCAATGCCACCGCATCAAACCAACCGCAACGACGTTGACGGCCGGTCGTGGCACCGAATTCGCGACCGCGCGTGCCCAACACCTTGCCGATTGGATCGCCCTGGTCGGTCGCGACGTCATACACCAATTCCGTCGGGAAAGGCCCGCCGCCGACGCGTGTTGCATACGCCTTGGTAATGCCCAGCACATAATCGATCTGGGTTGGACCGACACCGGCGCCCGCGGCAGCACCGCCTGCTGTGGTGTTAGAGGACGTCACATAAGGATATGTGCCCTGGTCGATATCCAGCAGCGTGCCTTGCGCCCCTTCAAACATCAGGTTTTTGCCTTGACGGTTATACTGGTCGATCAGATTCGGAATATCCGCCAGCATCGGTACAATCAGTTGACTGTAACGCTCGCATTTAGCCCACAGCTCGTCAAAATTGACCGGCTCGACTTTATAGAAGTGTTCCAGCATATGGTTGTGATAAGCCAGGGTTTCCGCCAACTTCTCTTTGAATTTAGCCATGTTTTTCATATCGCCGGCACGCAGGCCGCGACGCGCTACTTTGTCTTCATAAGCCGGACCGATACCACGACCAGTCGTACCGATGGCCTTGTTGCCACGTGCGATTTCGCGTGCTTTGTCTAACGCGACGTGGTAATCCAGAATCAAAGGACAGGCTTCGCTGACTTTCAAACGGTTTTTAACTTTCAACCCCGTCTCTTCCAACTGGGCGACTTCTTTTTCCAGAGCATCCGGCGCCAATACCACGCCATTGCCGATAAAGCACTCCACTTCCTCGCGCAAAATACCCGAAGGAATCAGGTGCAAAACCGTCTTCTTACCATCAATCACCAGAGTATGACCGGCGTTATGGCCGCCCTGAAAACGCACCACCGCGGCAACCCGATCCGTCAGTAGATCAACGATCTTGCCTTTACCCTCATCGCCCCATTGGGTACCCACAACAACAATATTACGCTTTGACATATGTTACTTCTTAAACGTTAAAGAATTCTAAACCGATAACCTGTGAACCATAGCAAACTGAACGTATCAGATTATTTCAAAACCCATTGCCCGCCTTCTGCGGATAATCGAGCAGCAGAGGCATCAAGCGTTGCAAAATCATAGCAACTCACAACCTGATAGCCCTGCTGCTTCAGTTCTGCAACCTTCTGTTTCAATGACAAATCCGCTACGACAGGCGCATAAACCACACCTGTCAAGGTTTCAGCGACCGGCTCCAACAAATCCAATGCGGTACGCAAATCCAAACTAAAACCGGTGGCGGGCAGCGACAAACCAAAATCGGCACCGATACCATCATAACGTCCGCCTTTGGCAATCAACTGCAAGCGGCGACCACAACTGTAGCATCCGAAAATCACGCCGGTATGGTATTGATAACCGCGTATATCCGCCAGATCCAAGTGAATGTTCAACCCTTGCGCTGTTGAAATATGCGCAACCACTTTTTCCAGATGCTCCAATGCGCCGTCCAGAATCTTCGACAATCCGCCCAGATTGTTTTGAGCCTGCTGAATCACTTCGCCGGCTTCGCCCGCTAATTGCATCAGTGCGGCAAAAACCGGCTTCAACGATGCCGAGATAGCCGACGTTGCCAACCAGGCATTGTATTCCGGTATCGCCTTGCGTTTCAGAATATCCAACAACGTCTCTTTATCATCAGCACTCAATTCAGCCAACGACATCAATTCGTCAACCACGCCAACATGGCCCAAACTCAGTTGCAAATTGGGCAAGTTAAGGACTTTAAGGCTATCCAGCATCAACTCGATCACTTCAATGTCGCTTTCCACCCCCGCATGACCAAACAGTTCAGCGCCGACTTGAATCGGGCTACGCGAGCCCTTCGCCTTATTATTCCGGGTTTTAAGCACTTCACCGACATAACACAAACGTGAAATCTGATCGGCCGCCTTCAAGCGGTTGCTGACAATACGCGCCACCTGCGGCGTCATATCGGCACGCACCCCCATCATACGCCCGCTTTCCTGGTCGGTAAAACGGCAGGTATCAATCGCGCGGTGGCGCCCTGTACCGGTCAGCAAAGAGTCGGTAAACTCCGCAATAGGCGGCAGCACCAGGTCATAACCGCTCAAATGAAAGCTGTCGATCAATTTGCGGCGGTAAAATTCCAGCTTGTGGGCTTGAGGAGGCAAAAGGTCTTCTAGGCCTTCGGGCGTAAACCACGTCGATTGTTGCATCTTAAACTTCTTTTTCTTAACTTAAATTTCGTATGGTTTGCGCAATCAACAAACCATTTATCAACAAATTTGCAAACCGATCTATTTTAAATCAATTTGGCGGCGTTTAATCAAAAATTAACAATAAAAGCATGCCAATACTGATACTGGCCAGCCCCATCATGCGCAATTGTCGCTCTGACAACTGCACCGCTTCCAGCATCATTTTGCGCCACAGCTCCGGAAACACAAATGGCAACAGACCCTCCAGAACAAACACTAACGCCAATGCGATCAATAATGTATTTTCAGCCATAGTTCCATAAAAAAGGTGGGTTACCCCACCTTTTTGTTCCTACAATGTGCCGCGGCTATTTGACCGCGCCATTGAAATACTTGAAGAAATCTGCCTTCGGATCCACCACCATCACGTCTGACTTATCTTTAAACGACTTCTGATAAGCATTCAGGCTGTGATAAAAGGAGTAGAACTCAGCATCTTTGTTGTAAGCCTGCGCGTAGATTTCTGCCGCTTTGGCATCCCCCTTACCGCGCAGAATTTCTGCTTCAGAGTAGGCTTCAGCCAAGATGACCACACGCTGACGATCGGCATCGGCGCGAATTTTTTCTGCCGCTTCAGAACCTTTGGAGCGCAAATCCTTGGCGACACGGTTACGTTCCGCTTCCATACGACGATACACCGAGTCACTCACGTCTTTCGGCAGATCGATACGCTTGATGCGAACATCGGTAATCTCAATTCCGAACTCATTGGCGGCATTCGCCGTGGTATCTTTGATTTTCTGTGCGATTTCGATGCGCTCGCCCGAGATAACCTCTTTGACCGTGCGGTTACCGAACTCCGCACGCAAGCCGTCTTTAACAATCTGACCCAGACGCATACCCGCCAAACGGTTATCGCCGTTCATGGTGGTATAGAACTTTTCAACGTCCTTGATACGCCACTTCACAAACGAATCCACCTCCAGGTTTTTCTTCTCGCTCGTCAAATAACGTTCCGGCGCGGCATCCAGTGTCTGCACGCGTGCATCGAATTTACGCACATTGTTGATGAAAGGCGTTTTGAAGTGCAAACCCGGCTCGACGTCAGTCTTGACGATTTCACCCAAACGCAACACCACCGCCGTTTCCCATTGGTTGACGGTAAACAGCGCGTTGCTGCCGATAAACAAAAACGCGGCTACCAAAATAGATAATACGGATTTCATCAACGTAACTCCCTATTCTTCAGATATTCGCGGATATTGCTTCTGTTTGATCCGGTCGAACCGCTTTGACTGTTATTAACCATTGGTGTCGCTACCGCTGGCGACTCTTCCAACTTAAAAGGAACCGTGGCCTGCCCACTGACCATTTTGTCCAACGGCAGGTAAAGCAAATTATTGCTACTCTCAGAACCCACAAACACCTTGCTGGTCGTGCCTAACACATTAGAAATCGCGTCGATATACAAACGGTTACGCGTTACTTCAGGGGCTTTCTTATATTCGCTCACAATGCTGGTAAAACGCGCCGCTTCACCCGTTGCCTGCGCAATCACCTGATCATGATAAGCACTGGCCTCTTCCAATTGACGGGCCGCCGCACCGCGTGCCTTCGGCAGAATATCGTTGGCATAAGCTTCCGCTTCGTTAATCAGACGCTCGCGGTCTTCACGCGCCTTGACCACGTCGGCAAAGGCCGACTGCACCTGCTCAGGCGGCTGTGCGTCCTGCAGGTTGACGCTCGTCAACAGCAATCCAACGCCATAGTCATCCAGATTGGCCTGTGCCAACTGTTGCACCTTCGACACCACTTCATTACGCCCTTCCGTCAAGACGAAATCCATGGTGTTCTGTCCCACGACTTCACGCAATGCACTTTCCGTCACGGCACGCAGCGTATCGTCAGGATCGGCCACATTAAAGAGATACTGATTGGCGCTCTGAATCTTGTATTGCACGGCAATTTTCAGATCCACAATATTTTCGTCTTTGGTCAGCATCAAAGACTCATTCGGCACATTACCGGAACGGTTACGCGAATCCGAACGATAACCGATTTCCGCGGTACGGATCTGGTCAACGTTGACGATACGCACCGTTTCAATCGGATAGGGCAGATGCCAATGCGGGCCGGCTTTGGTCTCTTCGACAAACGCCCCGAAACGGGTAACCACACCGCGCTCGGCCGGATCGACAATATAGATGCCGGAAAGCAACCAGATAACCACAATGACCGCCACGATCAAAGTGCCGCCAAAACCGCCGACACCGCCACCGCTAAACTTATCGTTGGCGCCGCCTAAAATGCCTTGCGCTTTTTTCAGCAACGCATCTAGATCAGAATCGTCATTACCACGTTTTGGTGGTCTGTTCTGTCCGCCCTGATTTCCCGGGCCACCCCAAGGATCTTGGCCGGGTTTACCTGGTTCATTCCAAGCCATTAAACTCTCTCCATCGTTTGGCTTAGTCTTAACTGACCAAACCGCCTTTATTTTTGAGAACACGAAATGGGGACATTTTAGAGTTAAAGCACACAAATGTCACCCATTAAAACTTTTTATTGAGCACAAAAAACGTCGTCAAAAAAACTCAACAGGCCGGGGTCGCATGCCTCAGGCCGCCTCGTCCGACAACACCTTGGCCTCTAACAACTCCTGCCACTGCTGCACCTGTTCCCATTCCTGACGGGTTAAATACATTCTAAAGCGGCTGTTGCCCTGCTCGTCATAACCCTCCTCCAGAATCGTACCCAACTCATAGAGTTCAGCGCGGCGCTTGCCGGCTTTCACATCCAATGTCAGCGCAACGGTGTAGAAAGCCCCCTTAAAGAACGAAGCTACACTGTCCATTAGCAGATCGACACCTTGGCCGGTTTTGGCCGAAAGCCAGACGCGAATCGGTGTCCCGTGCTCATCCACATCAACTTTCGGTTCTACCGCCGGCTCCAACTTATCGATTTTATTGAACACCATCAGCTGCGGTACATCCTGCGCACCGACCTCGGCAATCACATCCAAGACATCGGCAATTTTTTCTTCGCGGTGGGGATCCGCCGCATCGATCAGATGAATCAGCAAATCCGCTTCACGCGTTTCTTCCAGGGTTGAGCGGAATGCCGTCACCAGATCGTGAGGAATGTGACGGATAAAACCGACCGTATCGGCAAAGATCACCGTGCCGGCACCCGGCAGACGCACCCGGCGCAAGGTCGAATCGAGTGTCGCAAACAAGCGGTCCTCAGCATAAACGCCGGCGCTGGTCATCAGATTAAAAAGCGTCGATTTACCGGCGTTGGTATAACCCACAATGGTAATCGCCGGCAGTTCCGATTTCTGGCGCGCTTTGCGTCCCAGATCACGCTGCTTGCGCACCTTTTCAATGCGCGATTCAAGCTGCTTGATCCGCCCCTGAATCAGACGTCGGTCGGTTTCCAGCTGGGTTTCCCCCGGGCCGCGCGCACCAATCCCGCCTTGACGGTCAAGGTGAGACCAACCGCGCACCAAGCGGGTCGACATACGTTTAAGCTGCGCCAGTTCAACTTGCAACTTACCCTCGTGTGAACGGGCGCGCTGTGCGAAGATATCGAGAATCAGCCCCACACGGTCCAATACCTGACATTCCAAATAGCGTGAAAGGTTACGTTCCTGCGCAGGCGTCAGCGCATGGTTGAAAATCACCACATCGGCTTCATGCAAGGCAACTGCTTCTTTAATCTCTTCGGCTTTGCCTTTACCTACAAAGTATTTGGAGTCTGGATGCTGGCGTTGGGTGGTGATAAGTTGACAGATTTTGGCGCCGGCAGAGTCAACGAGTTCATGAAACTCGTCCAACTCTTCACGATCCGCCTCATTATGAAAATCGACATGAACCAGAACGGCACGCTCCATTTCATGTCGATCAAGACGATCAAATAATTCCATTTAACAGTTCAATTCCCGGGTTGAGAGTGATTTGGGCTTAATGATAAGAATTGACTGCTCAGATACGATTAGACGGACTATGCATCCGCATCATGACTGTCGTCGGTTCCAAATTCGTAAGCCTTAGGATCACGCATTGGCACAATCGTGGAGATGGCGTGCTTGTACACCATTTGAGTCACATTGCTTCTTAACAACACCACAAACTGGTCAAACGAATCAACTCGTCCTTGCAACTTGACACCGTTTACCAGATAGATAGACACGTTGATCTTCTCTTTACGCAACGCGTTTAAATAAGGGTCTTGAATCGGCAATGCTTTCGCCATCTTTTTTGTCTCCATGATTATTTCCTATTATTTTTAGAGATCTTTGCACGAGTAGGGCGCGAAGAAAAAATGAGACAAAATTTGGCTGATTGCGGCGGAAAACGCCGCTAATAGCGAGCTATTAGCAAGTTTT
>JACXUQ010000455.1 GCA_014763835.1 Thiotrichales bacterium | reverse complement strand
CTCATCAGCACGGCATGTACGCCGGCAATGGCATAAATGAGTTTCGATCTAATGGAAAGGTGCGAGAAAAAACGGTTCATTTATCGGCATCTGTTGAATGTATTTGGTTGTTGGTTACGGCCTCTAACGGACGAACGTTCTTGGAGAAGGTCGTAATAAACTCGCGAACCTTGTCGTAAGCCCGGTTGTCGGCGCGGGAGAAGGCTGACAGGCGCATTTTTTGGATAACGTTCCGGCCTTCGTCCGATTCGTGCATATGGGTGAGGAGTGTTTGCACTTGTCGGGCGAGCGCTTCGGGAACGTCATCACGAACCACCACGCTGATGTTGGGCAGGGTCTCGGTTTCCCACATGACTTTGAGTGCCTGCTGAATCTCCGGACGCTCTTTGCCGAGCGCTTTCCAGGGGGATGGCCAGGTGGCGCCGGCAGCGGTATTGCCCAGATAGACGTTCATGATGGCCGATTCCTGTGAGCCGACGTAGCGGTTGTCAATGTCATGGTTAACGTTCAGACCGTGGCTGTGAAGATAGGCCTGCGGTAGCATGGTGGCGGCCAGGGCGCTGGGAGCGGGATAACTGACGGCTTTGCCTTTCAGATCGGCGACCTGGCGGATTTGACTGTCTTTTCTCACCAGGATAATGCCTTTGAAGTCGCTGTCGTCGGCGATTTTGGCGATAACGCGGTAGCGGTTGTCGATGGCAATCAGGGTCTGGTAGGGGTTGGGCAGGGCAAACGGAACGCTGCGGTTTTTCAGTTTTTCATCAAAGCTTTGGTAGTCGCGCGAGGCTTCGACTTTGAATCTGACGTCGGGGATATGCTGATTCAGATAATCCATCAGCGGATTGAAGTTTTCGTAAAGGCGCGTGGGATTATGCAGGGGGTGGATTGCAAAAACATATTCCTGAACGGAATGGGGATTGCTGTGAAACACTGGATCGTAATTGTTTGGACTGCGCGAATCGCAGCCGTTCAGCGCCACCAATAGAAACAGAGCGATCATGGCAAGGAGGGTATGCATTATCTGTATGATCCCATGTTCAAGTGTTTCTGGAGAACCGTAACCTGTGTAAGGTGTAATAACAAATACCATTCTAACAGAAGGTTTTTAATGCGTCGCCATCTAATTTTTTTGGCACTTTGAGTTTTGTTTTATGTTGCGCCGTCCGCTGTTTTTAGCGCCGGTTTTAGCGGCATTTTTCCGTTAAGTCGTTGATTAATATGTGTTGGTTGATTAAATTTTAAAACCGTGTAGAATTGAC
>JACXUQ010000454.1 GCA_014763835.1 Thiotrichales bacterium | reverse complement strand
CTGCATTTTGACGACGGTCACGACACCGGCATCTACACCTGGGAACGCCTGTACGATCTGGGTAAACATTACGATAACTACTGGGTAGACTACCTGCGCCGCCTGATGCGCGCCGGTCACGACCACCCCGCTCTGCAGGCGCTAAAAAACCAAAGCGGCCAACGCTAACCAAAGGAAAAAAAGAGGCTACCAAGATGAATCAGCACAAAAAAACCATCGATTTCGGCTTTAGCGAAGTGCCGCTGGAGGAGAAGGTCAAACGCGTCAAAGGCGTGTTCGATTCGGTGGCCGGCAAATACGACGTGATGAACGACGTGATGTCGTTCGGCATCCACCGCCTATGGAAACGCCACACCATCGAACTGAGCGGCGTGCGTCCGGGACAGTTGGTATTGGATTTAGCGGGCGGCACCGGCGATTTGACCAAAGCCTTTGCCAAACGCGTCGGCAAAACCGGCCGCGTGGTACTGGCCGACATCAACGAAAGCATGGTGCGCGTGGGCCGCGACCGCCTCATCAACGAAGGCATCGCCGGCAATGTCGAGTACACCATCACCAATGCCGAGGCGCTGGGCTTTCCCGACAACACTTTCGATCTGGCGACCATCGCCTTCGGTCTGCGTAACGTCACTAATAAAGACAAGGCGCTAGCCGAACTCTACCGTGTATTGAAGCCGGGCGGACAGCTGATGGTGCTGGAGTTTTCCAAAGTGACGCAGCCGTTGCTTTCCAAAGCCTATGACTTCTACTCGTTCAATATCCTGCCGAAAATGGGCAAGCTGATTGCCAACGACGAAGCGAGCTACCAGTATCTGGCCGAATCCATCCGCATGCATCCCGATCAGGAAACCCTGAAGCAGATGATGCTGGATGCCGGTTTCGACAAGGCCGAATACCTCAATATGAACGAAGGCATTGTCGCCTTGCACCGCGGCTGGAAATACTAAGCGCAAGGAGAACCTCATGGCACAAACCACGTCCCAGACACCCGGCCTGTTGAGTTTAAGTTTGTCCAAAACCGTCGAATTCGCGCTCAACCAGGCTTTGCGCCTAGACGAAGCACAAGGCGGTGCGTTCAAAGCCTTTGAGGATAAAACCTTTGCTCTGACATTAACCGATTTAAATCTGACGCTGTATCTCTTCTTTACCCATTACGGCATCAGCGTGCAAAACGCCCTGCAAGGCGAGGCCGATGCACAGATTGAAACCGATCTGCTGTCGCTTTTGGGACTGCCTGAAAGCGGGCGCTTGCTGCGCGT
>JACXUQ010000453.1 GCA_014763835.1 Thiotrichales bacterium | reverse complement strand
TGTTTTCCAAAGTCTGTTCCCGGCGTTAAGGCGACGCCGGTTTTTTCCAGAATGTCGGCTGCCAAGACTTCGGCGTTATCGGTATAGTCCGACACATCCCAATAAAGGTAAAAGGCCCCTTGCGGTTGGGTTTTCAGCTTGAATCCTGCCTGTTGCATACTCTCCATCAACACCTGGCGACGGCGTTCAAAGATTTGGCGGCGTTGTTCCAGTTCTGCCAGCGCATCGGTCTCCAATACCCGCAAGGCGCCATACTGCGAGGGCGTGGGCGCAGCCAGATAGAGGTTTTGCGCCAATCGGTCCAGAATCGGCATCAATTCCAAGGGGGCGATGCACCAGCCCAACCGCCAGCCGGTCATGCCAAAGAATTTGGAAAACGAGTTGATGACAATCACATTCTCAGGCAAGTCGGCGTGCGCCAGCACGCTTTCCGCCGGGCGTCCGTAAACCAGTCCCTGATAAATTTCGTCCACAACCAGCCAGCTATTGCGCCCGGCCAGAAACTGCGCCATCGCCAACAGTTCGGTTTGCTCAATCAGTGTGCCGGTCGGGTTGGCAGGCGTGGCCACCATAACGACTTTGATGTCGTCTTGCCAATGCTGTTGCAGTTGTGCCAGCGTGAGTTGGTAGTCGCTGTCTTCATTCAGGGGCACGCTGACGATCTTGCCGTGCAGTAATTCGACAAACTGGCGGTTGCACGGGTAGGTCGGATCGCCTATCAAGACCTGGTCGCCCGGATTGAGCAGCGCCGTCAATGCCAGTTGCAGCGCGCTGCTGGAGCCGGGGGTGATGAGAATGCGCGCCGCATCAACTTGCGCCCGATAGAAGTGATGATAAAAATCCGCCAGTTTTTGGCGTAATGCCGGCAAGCCGAGCGTTGGCGTGTAGTGGGTCAGGCCCTGTTGTGTGGCGGCAAAGACGGCTTGATTGACGCACGCCAGTGAGGGAAAGTCCGGCTCGCCGATTTCCATATGGATAATGTCCCGTCCCTGCGCTTCCAGTGCCTTGGCCTCGCCGAGGATTTTCATCACGCGGAAAGGGGCGATGGATTGGGCGGTGTCGGAAAGCGGCAGGGCGTGGGCGGGTATTTTGGCGGGCATAATCAAGTTCGGCTATCATCGATAAAATCGTGCCGGTCATTATACGTCTGTTTGTTCAGGGCGTAGCAAGATGTCTAAAAATAACCCAAATTAGCCGCTTTTAGCGTGGAAAACAAGTGATAGAGAGCTTTGCACGAGATGGCTACACGAATAAAAATGGTTAAAAAT
>JACXUQ010000054.1 GCA_014763835.1 Thiotrichales bacterium | reverse complement strand
AAAACGCAGCTAATAGCTGGCTATTAGCAAGTTTTTCAACAAAAATCAGACGGTTTTTAACCATTTTTATTCGTGCAACCATCTCGTGCAAAGCTCTCAGTCTGTTATTAGCAAGTTTTTCAACAGCAATCAGGCGAATTTTAACCCTTTTTATTCATGCATTCATCTCGTGCAAAACGCTCCAATATCTTGCCTGCATTGAAAAGATGCCATAAACTTTACGTCATCTTTACCACCCCCATAATCAGCTTCCTGTAACTTTATGAAAAAAATGCCTTTTTGGCTCGACCCAAAACCCGTTTTGTTTCCGCCCAGTGACCTGGCACTTGACAAACCCGACGGGTTGCTGGCGATTGGCGGCGATCTTACTCAAGAATGGCTGCTGCAGGCCTATTCCAAAGGCATTTTTCCGTGGTACAACCCGGATGAACCGATCCTGTGGTGGACGCCCAACCCGCGTTGCGTGCTGTTTATTGACGAGCTTAAAATCCGCCGCAGTCTGCGTAAAACCATTAAACAGATCGCTGCCGATTCGGATTATCAGGTGACACTCGATCAGGCCTTTAGCGAGGTTATGCAGCACTGCTCGCAGATTGAACGCAAAGATCAGGACGGCACCTGGATCAGCGATCCGATGATCAAAGCCTACTCGCAGCTCCATCAAGCCGGACATGCCCATTCGGTTGAAGTGTGGCATAAAGGCGAACTGGTCGGCGGCCTGTACGGCACCGCCATCGGCAAAATGTTCTATGGCGAATCCATGTTCTCGCGTCAGGCCGATGTCTCCAAAATAGCGCTGGTGGCGATTGCCATGCAACTCAAGGCCTGGGGCTTCAAGCTGATTGATACGCAAGTCGAAACGGCACACCTCAAAAGCATGGGGGCGACCCTGATTTCACGCAAACTGTTCGAAGGTTTGCTGCAAGCGCAGATTCAGCAACCGTTCCCGCCGCGTAAATGGGAGTTTGAAACCGACTGGATTGAAGCGGCGATTGCACACAGCTATTACCAGCAAGCCTTGCGCAACACCTCGAAGCGACCTATCCCCGGCAAATAGCCGACACATTTTATTCGCCCTTGCCTCTTTACCTGTCCGGCCATTTCAGTAAAAATGGCTGAAACTCACCGCAAAGATTTCCTCGAGAGGCTGATGTATCAATTTCCCGGCAACCGGCCCGTTTATTTGAATTTACGGCGTTTCCACTTTCCTCTGAACGCCTGGCTCTCGGCACTGCATCGCATTACCGGTTTAATACTGTTTATTTGCCTGCTCGGCTATCTGTTTATTTTAAACCTGCTGGTACTGCATCCGCTGGTGACATTGGACGCTATTCGCGATCACTGCATACTCCGCTGCCTGCACAGCGCCTTCTGGATCAGCCTGAGCTACCACTGGCTCGCCGGACTGCGCCATCTGCTGGCGGAACACTTCACCCAACCGGCACACTATGCTGCCATCAACAGCAAAACCGTCAGCCGCATCATGCTTATTGCCTGGGGCGCTTTGAGCCTGTTTATCGGCTACGTCGTTTGGGGAGCCGCCTGATGCAACTGCGCACTCTTTCCGGAAAAAACGCGTTTAGATGGCAACGCATCAGTGCGCTTTACCTGCTGTTTTACGCACCGTTTCTGGCCTTGTGGATGACGCTGACGCCGCACGCTGCCACCACCGAAAACCTAATCGCCTCTTTAACGACAACCTGGTGGCTGCTACCGAATCTGCTCGCGCTTTTATTGGTCATAACCCATGCCTGGGTCGGACTGCGTGATATCACTCTCGATTACACCCCGCGGCCACGCACGCCTATGTGGCTTGAAGCGCTGCGCTGGCTGCTGATTGCCACTGTTGTGGATCTGGCACTGCTGCTCTACTGGATACTTTAATGACGCACTTACACCACGCTTCACATCAACCGACCCTGCAATACCATGTTTTCGATGCCGTAGTGCTTGGTGGTGGCGGTGCCGGCCTGCGCGCTGCGCTGGCGCTGACTGAAGCCGGCCACAAAACGGCGGTGGTTTCCAAGGTCTTTCCCACCCGCTCGCATACCGTCGCGGCGCAAGGCGGCATCAACGCCGCGCTCGGCAATATCACCGAAGACAACTGGGAATGGCACATGTACGACACCATCAAGGGCAGCGACTACTTGGGTGACCAGGACGCCATCGAATTCATGTGCCGCGAAGCCAGTGAAATCGTGCGCGAACTGGAACACTTCGGCGTGCCCTTTTCCCGATTGGACAACGGCAAAATCTATCAACGCGCCTTTGGCGGCCAAAACCTCAATTTCGGGCAGGAGCAGGCGCATCGTACCTGTGCCGCCGCCGACCGCACCGGCCATGCGATATTGCACTCGCTCTACCAGCAGAACCTGCGCGCCGGCACGCGTTTTTTCGACGAATACTATGCGTTGGACCTACTGAAAGATCAGCATGGCGAAATGGGTGGCTTGATGGTCATGAATATTCATGATGGCCGCTATCATGTCCTGCAAAGCGGCCATATTCTGATGGCCACCGGCGGCGCCGGACAGGTTTTCCGCAACAATACCAATGCCAGCATCAATACCGGCGACGGCTTGGGCATGGTATTGCGTGCCGGCCTGCCGCTCCAGGACATGGAATTCTGGCAGTTCCACCCTACCGGCGTGGCCGGCAAAGGCATGCTGATTTCCGAGGCGGTGCGCGGCGAAGGCGGCGTGCTTAAAAACTCGCTGGGTGAAGATTTTATGCAACGCTATGCCCCGCATGCCAAGGACCTCGCCTCGCGTGATGTGGTGGCGCGCGCCATTGCCATCGAAGTCAAAGAAGGCCGCGGTTGCGGACCCAACAAAGATTACGTGCTGCTCGACCTGACCCATCTGGATGACGCTACCATCAAAGCACGTCTGCCGGGCATACGCGACATCAGTCTGACGTTTTTGGGGGTTGATCCGGCCGTCGCCCCCATGCCGGTCTTTCCGACCTGCCACTATATGATGGGCGGCATTCCGACCGACCTCCACGGCCGCGTTATCAGCCCCGATAAAAATGGCGCGCAGCAAATTGTGAAAGGGCTTTATGCCGTGGGCGAATGCGCCTGTGTTTCCGTGCATGGCGCCAATCGCCTGGGCGGCAATTCACTGCTCGATATCGTCGTTTTCGGCCGCGAAGCGGCTAAAACCATCAGCCACGCATTGCACCAAAATTCGTCCAAAAAAACTCAACAGGCCGGGTCGGCGGATATTGAGCTCAACCTGGATAGCGTTCTGCAGCGTATCCGTCGCTGGCAAAATCCGGCCCCTTCCACCGATACCCTTCTTGCCATCCGCAAAGCGCTGCAACACACCATGGAAACGGGCTGTGGCGTCTTCCGCAATCAGGACAGCATGCAGAAGGCCTTGCAGCAACTGGTGCAGTTGCAGCAGCGCCTGGAGCAGGTCACGTTAAGCGATCACAGTCAGGCATTCAATCTGGAAAGGTTGGCGGCGTATGAACTGGAAAACCTGCTGGCCGTGGCTTTTGCCACGGTACATAGCGCCTTGAACCGCACAGAAAGCCGCGGCGCCCACAGCCGTGTCGACTACCCGGAGCGCGACGATTCAGAATGGCTCAAACACACCCTGTATTTCAACGACGGACATCGTTTGGACTATAAGCCGGTGAATCTTCACCCCAAACATCATGCTGCCTTTGCCCCCACGGAACGCACTTATTGAACCTCGGAGTGTATATGGAATTCATTATCAGCCGCTACAATCCGGAAACCGACACTGCACCGCATGAACGGCATTACCGTTTGGATGAACGCGAACTGGGCGCAGACACCATGCTACTGGATGCACTGCTCCTGATTCGAGAACAGGATCCGACACTGGCATTCCGCTCCTCCTGCCAGGAGGGGGTGTGCGGTTCCGACGGTATGAACGTTAACGGTCAAAATCGTTTAAGTTGCATTACCCCCTTGAGCGGACTGAAATCCCCCATCGTCATCAAGCCGCTACCCGGCCTGCCGATTATTAAAGACCTGATTGTCGACATGAAACTCTTCTATCAGCATTACGCCGAAGCGCAGCCTTTTTTGCAGGCCAAATCGATCAGCGAGGCTCACGAACACCTGCAAACGCCGGCGGAGCGGGCGCAGCTCGATGGTTTGTATGAATGTGTACTCTGCGCCTGCTGCACCACCAGCTGCCCGTCGTTCTGGTGGAACCCCGACCAGTTTCTCGGGCCGGCGGCCTTGATGGCGGCACAACGCTTTGTCATCGACTCGCGCGACATTCAAAAACGTGACCGTCTGCAAACGCTGGACGACCCGATGAAAACCTTCCGCTGCCGCCATATTCAAAACTGCACCGCCGCCTGTCCCAAAGGATTGAACCCCAGCCGGGCGATTCAGGCATTGAAAGCAGCGATTGCCAAAACCGAATCAAGCTAACCCCCTATGCAAGAAGACACCTGGCTGAAACACTCCCTGTTTCTGTGCAAACGCGGCAATCTGGAATGCGAACTGCTGCTGTCCGCCTATGCCCCTCAAGCTGCTGACGGCAATCAAGAAGCGCGTATGCGCTTCAGGGAGTTATTGAATGAATCTGAAGATGCCTTATTTGCATGGTTGCTTGCGGACACGGCAGACGCGCCTTCCGTTCCTCAGCACTACCGCGCGTTAATTTCGGCTATACGCAACAATTATTTGATACATAACCAATAAATTGTTATAATCCGCGCAAATTTTTTAAGGATTATCCTAAACCTATGGCAAAACAAGACGTAATTGAATTTGATGGTGTGGTCGTTGAAACCCTGCCCAACACCATGTTCAAAGTAGAGTTGGAAAATGGTCACACCATTTTGGCGCACATTTCCGGACGCATGCGTAAAAACTACATCCGCATTCTGGCGGGTGATCCGGTTAAAGTGGAATTGACGCCATACGACCTGACAAAAGGCCGTATTACCTACCGCGGAAAATAATCCGCAAGGTCTGCAGATATTTGCCGTAAGTTAAAAACCGCCTTCAGGCGGTTTTTTTATGGGCGTAATTTAAGGAATGGTGTCCGCATAAAAAAGCCCTCGTTCGAGGGCTTTCCAATCAGGCCGGATTAAAAACCAACGCATCCTCTCGGCAATCGATTTCAATATGACCGCCGTGCTGCAATTCGCCGAACAGCAGCTTATCCGCCAACGGCTGCTTGACCTTCTCCTGAATCAAACGTCCCATCGGACGCGCACCCATCAGCGGGTCGTAACCGTGTTTGGCCAACCATTCACGTGCCGCATCGGTCACCGTCAACTGCACCTTTTTCTCCAGCAAGGTCTGCTCCAGCGCATAGATGAACTTGTTCACCACCGAGACCATGGAGGCTTCCGACAAGCGGTTAAACTGGATAATACCGTCCAAACGGTTGCGGAACTCCGGCGTAAACACCTTTTTCAATTCCGCCTCAAAATCAAGCGTATGGTCCTGCAAGGTAAAGCCCATGCTGGCGCGACTCATCTGCTCCGCCCCGACATTGGAGGTCATAATCAGCACCACATTTCTGAAGTCGGCTTTACGGCCGTTGTTATCTGTGAGCGTACCGTGATCCATCACCTGCAACAACAGATTAAACACGTCCGGATGGGCTTTTTCGATTTCGTCGAGCAGCAACACCGCATGCGGTTGTTTGTTGACAGCCTCAGTCAACAGCCCCCCCTGATCAAAGCCCACATAACCCGGCGGCGCACCGATCAGGCGTGACACCGTATGGCGCTCCATATATTCCGACATGTCGAAACGGATCATCTCCACACCCAGGTGCTTCGCCAGCTGCTGCGTCAACTCGGTTTTACCGACACCCGTCGGTCCGGCAAACAAGAAGCTCGCACTCGGCTTGTTGGGATCGCTCAAACCGGAACGCGCCAACTTAATCGCAGATACCAACTGATCCACCGCATGATCCTGACCGAACACCACACGCTTCAGACTGCCGGCCAGATCCTGCAAGGTATCACGCTCTTTCTGCGTAATCTGCGAGACCGGAATGCGCGCGATACTTGCCACCACCGCCTGAATTTCCGCCGTACCGATCTGTTTTTTGCGTTTGCTGACCGGCAATAGCGCCTGCTTGGCACCCGCCTCGTCAATCACATCAATCGCCTTATCCGGTAGATGGCGATCGGTAATGTAACGCGCCGACAACGCCACCGCCTCTTTCAAGGCCGGCAGGGTGTATTTGACATGATGATGTTCTTCATACTTATCTTTCAGACCCTTGAGAATCTCATAGGCGTCCTGAATACTCGGTTCTTTAACATCGACCTTTTGAAAACGGCGCGCCAAGGCGCGGTCTTTCTCGAAAATACCGCGATGTTCTTCATAGGTGGTGGCGCCCATACAGCGCAACTTGCCGGAAGCCAAAGCGGGTTTCATCAGGTTGGAGGCATCCATCGCGCCGCCCTGCACCGCACCGGCGCCGATAATGGTGTGAATCTCGTCGATAAACAGAATGGCATGTTCGTGCTGTTCCAGCTCGTTCAACAACGCTTTGAAACGTTTTTCGAAATCACCGCGGTAACGCGTTCCCGCCAAGAGTGCGCCCATATCCAAACTGAACACCACCGCATTTTCCAGTTGCTCCGGAACACTATGATGAACGATGCGGTAAGCCAAGCCTTCCGCCACGGCCGTTTTACCGACGCCCGGCTCACCGACAAATAAGGGGTTGTTCTTGCGGCGACGGCTCAGAATTTCCAAGACACGCTGCAACTCCCAATCGCGTCCGATAATCGGGTCGATCTTGCCCTCCTTGACGGCCAGATTCAGGTTATGCGCATAGGATTCCAGCGCACTCTTCTTCTCGCTCCCTTCGCCTTTTTCACCCTCATCATTGGCACCGGTTTGCGCGCCGGGCAGATAGTCGCTGCTGTCGCTCGCCGTAACGCCATGCGAGATATAACTCAGCACATCGACGCGATCCACGCCGTTACTCTCAAGCAGGTAAACCGCTTGTGAATCCTGTTCCGAAAACAGCGAGGCCAACACATGCAGCCCGGTCACCTCCGGATAACCGTTGGACTGCACCAGATAAATGGCTCGCTCAATCACGCGCTGGAAGCTCATAGTGGGTTGCAATTCATCAGGACGGCGGCTGACCATTTCCGTCTCCAGAAACTTTTCCAGCCCCTCTTCGATTTTTTCGACACTGGCACCGCAGGCGCGCAGAACGTCCTGCACATCGGGCAGCGCCAGCAACTCCAGCAACAAGTGCTCCAAGGTTACAAACTCGTGTTCGTATTCGTGAGCCACGCTGAAGGCATTGCTCAATGTCATTTGCAATTCTTTACTTAACACTTAGACCACCTCCAGCTGACACATCAGCGGGTATTTATGTTCGCGCGAATAACGGTTAACCTGATAGACCTTCATTTCCGCCACTTCGCGACTGTAAACGCCACACACGCCTTTTCCCTGATGATGGACGGCCAGCATGACCGTATTGGCCTTGGCTTCATCCATGCCAAAAAAGTGCATCAAAACCTCCACCACAAAATCCATCGGCGTGTAATCATCATTCAACAGTACGACCTGATAGCGCTTGGGCGGTTTGACTTTTGGTTTAGCGGTATCCAGCAACAGGTTACCGTCATCAAAATCCTGACTGTGCGGCATAATTCAATCTTTTTTAATTACCTAAAT
>JACXUQ010000452.1 GCA_014763835.1 Thiotrichales bacterium | reverse complement strand
GCGGGCAGATTTTGGGCCTCCATTCCACCAATCATAAACCCCAGGGTACCGGCGAGCGCAACCGGCAGGCTCACGGCGGTGGAGGTGGCTATGGCCTGGTGCATGGAGATATTGTTCCATACCAGATAAGGGGTGGTGAGGGTGCCGCCGCCGATGCCCACCAGGGAGGAAACGCTGCCGATAACCGAACCGGCAATCGTGTTGCCGACAGGGCCCGGTAGTTCCCGTGAAGGGCTGGGTTTCATCGCCAACAGCATATTCAGCGCAATCAAGACCTCTAAGACGCCGAAAATAATCCCCAAGACATTGGAGGCGAAAAATTGCGAACTCCAGCCACCGAAAAACGCGCCGATCAACACGCCGAAGGCCAGTAGTTTGACCAGATCCCAGCGCACTGCGCCGTGTCCGTGGTGTGCTCTGACCGAGGAGAGTGAGGTAACCAGAATCGTCGCCAGCGAGGTGCCAATGGCCAGATGCACGCTTTGGTCAAAATGCAGAAAAACCGCAAATACGGTCGTGAGCACCGGCACGATAATCAGGCCGCCACCGATTCCCAACAGGCCGGCTGCAAAGCCGACAAAGGCGCCGGTGAGTAGATAGATGGGAAATTCCATTAGCAGTGTTTCGGTCATGGTGTCATCTTTATGGCGGCGTGGCGGGTTGTCTTTTTTGTGAGGTTAGGGCCAGTAAGATTATTCGATCGGCGTCGCAAGCGCAATGAATTGTGATTCAGTGCCGCCAAGATGGATCAACTGCAGTTTGCCGCTGACCTTGAAGCGCTGGCCGTCTTTGCGTTGATGTAGTGTATCAAAAATGATGAAGGGTTTTTCGTGGTTCAGTAAGGGGGCGACCAGATCCAGGAATTTTCTGGCGGTAAATTCCGGTTTGAAATCATAGGGTCTGAGCCGGTAGAGCTCTTCGGGGTTGTAGCCAAGTTGCTGTTGTCCGCTCTTGTTGGCGTAGCAGATTTTGTAATCTTTGGCTGAGAAGATGTAAACCCCTTCGTCCAGCAGGTCGAGGGTCATTTTGAACTCGTTGGCAGTGTGTAGGGCATTGTCCATTCCGATCAGGTCGAAAAAAATTCCGAGCATCAGATGTTTGCCTGAGGTGTGATCCAGAAATGGGATTTTAATGGTTTGGGCGCTTTTGGTCTGTCCCGCGGAGGTGAAGGTTTCGGTCAAAATGGCCCCCGTTTTTTGGCGATGACCTCACGGTCGTCCTGCTGGTATTTATTGGCCAGTTCTGCGGGAAAAAGGTCAAAATCGGTTTTG
>JACXUQ010000451.1 GCA_014763835.1 Thiotrichales bacterium | reverse complement strand
ATGATGCGCTGGATCATCCGGATTGCGACCATGAACGCACGCGGGAAAACATCAAGGTGTTGGAAAAACTCTACATTATTCTGATGGATTATTTGGTCGACGAATAGGTTGCTGCCGTTTGAGTGTGTTTTGACGGTAAAGAAGTGAAAGCTGCTCATAGACTTTGGGAAAGGCATGATGCAGCTTTTGCGGGGCGCTGAAGAACAGTTCGCTGCACACCGCAAAGAACTCGGCCGCGGAGGTGGCCGCATAAGGGTCAATCAGCGTACGGTGGCCGCGTTGAATCTGCTGTTGCAGAGCATCAAAGGCGCTACTTAAGGCCTGCGTCCATTCCTGGCGGGGCATATCGGTATGCAAAGGGGGCATGCCGTTGGCCTTACCGTTGAGCATGTCGAGTTTGTGGGCAAATTCGTGGATGACCACGTTATGTCCACGCTGCGGTGCCTGCAACTCTGCAGCCGCACTGTCCCAGGCAATAATCACCGGGCCTTTGAGCCAGGCTTCGCCTCCCAAAGTCTGTTCTTCGTCGGAAACAATCCCCAGTTCATCGGTTTGATGGTGCCTGACTTTAAAGCTGTCGGGGTAGACCACCACATCCGACCAGTCATCAAAATAGTCGAAATTCAGATTAATCAATAGCAGGCAGGCCTGGGCGGCAATGGCGATTTTGATCGTATCGTCTACCTCCAAACCCCGCGCGCCGGTGAAATGTTTGTGCTGCAGAAACAGGATGGTGAGTTCGCGCAGATGGGCTTTTTCGACCGCGCTCAAGTGGCTGAACAGAGGGGAACTGGCCATCAACGCCTGCCACTGTGCATGGTTCAGCGGATGGTGTTTGAGGGTATAGCGTGTCAGCAGGTTATTGAGCCACTGCATAAGCATCAAACGAGCAAGTATCAGGCGAGCAGCGTTTCGGGCGGCACATAGCCGAGTCCGAGACTGTGTGCGACGCCGCAATGGGTGATGTGACCGCGGCAGACATTCAGCCCTTTTCTGAAATGCGGATCCTCCAGCAGGGCTTTCTGATAACCCTTGTCCGCCAGGGCAAGGATATAGGGTAGGGTGGCGTGGTTGAGAGCATAGGCCGAGGTATGCGGCACGGCACCGGGCATATTGGTGACGCAATAATGAATCACGCCATCTACTGTATAGGTGGGTTCGGCATGGCTGGTCGGACGCGAGGTTTCGGCGCAGCCGCCCTGGTCGATCGCGACATCGACAATCACGGCGCCTTTTTGCATGTGGCGGACGTGTTCTGCGGTGATGAGTTTAGGCGCGCT
>JACXUQ010000450.1 GCA_014763835.1 Thiotrichales bacterium | reverse complement strand
TTTGACAGCAAGGATTTCAAAGGTCACGGCCCGGATGGTGTGACCAAAAATATGGTGGAGATTCCATTTTTGCTGTGGCGTAATGCGGCTTTTCAGCAGGCGTTTCCTGAAACCGACGCGGTGTTGAAAAGCCGTTTGCAGGCGCCATTTATGTTGGATGACTTCTTCCATTTCGGACTCTGTTTTATGCATATTCAAAGTGATCTGACCCGGCCTGCTCAGTCTTGGTGTGCGCCGCAATTTGAGCCGTCACCAAGAATGATTTACGGCAAGGATTATGACAAGGAGTGGCCATGAAATCCCCGCATACCGGTTTGAAACGGGTTTTTTATGCAGCCGGTTATTCGTGGAAGGGGTTTAAATCCACCTGGAAGCACGAAGCGGCGTTCCGTCAGGAAGTGATTCTGTTCACGCTGCTGATTCCGGCGGCGTTTTGGTTGGGCGATACCGCCGCGGAGCGCGCGATTCTGATTGCCGTACTGTTGATTGTGCTGTTGGTGGAGTTGCTCAATTCGGCGGTCGAATCGGTGGTGGATCGTATCGGTGAGGAGTATCATAAGCTTTCCGGTCGTGCCAAGGATCAGGGGTCGGCGGCGGTTTTCCTGTCGTTTCTGATCGCCATGCTGGTGTGGGGCGGGTTTTTGATTTCTAAGTTAATGAATTGATTGGGTTGTTGAAATGATTGTAGTTACAGGTGGTGCCGGGTTTATCGGGTCAAACATTGTCAAAGCGCTTAACCAAATGGGGCGTAGTGATATTCTGGTGGTGGACAATCTGAAAAACGGCAAGAAATTCATTAACCTGGCCGATTGCGATTTTGCCGATTATCTCGACAAGGAAGATTTTCAGGCGCGGATTTTTGCCGAAGAAGGGCTGCCCGAGATCGAGTGCATGTTCCATGAAGGGGCGTGCTCGGCCACCACTGAGTGGGATGGCAAGTACATCATGGACAACAACTACGAATACTCCAAAGACCTGTTGAACTACTGCCTGAATCGCGAAATTCCGTTTTTGTATGCCTCCTCGGCGGCCGTCTATGGCGACGGCCCGACCTTTGTCGAGGAGCGTCAATATGAAAAGCCGCTGAATGTTTACGGCTTCTCCAAATTTCAGTTCGACCAGTATGTCCGCCAGATTTTGCCGCATGCGCAAAGCCAGGTTGTCGGTTTCCGTTATTTCAATGTCTATGGCCCGCGCGAACAGCATAAGGGCGATATGGCGAGCGTGGCTTTCAAGCTGCACAATCAGGTGTTGGCTGGTGAAAAACTGAAACTGTTCGG
>JACXUQ010000449.1 GCA_014763835.1 Thiotrichales bacterium | reverse complement strand
CCCCCCAAGACAACCACTCGGAACCCAACGGGTTATCAGATGCGTGATAATCCTTAACCCAATGCTCCGTCACTGTAACAGCATCAAAATCTGCCGCATCGCCGCTAAAACGGTCATGCTCACCGCATACTCGGTGCGCAATCAGGGTAATCCATTCATTGTAAGTAACGCCAATCACCTGATCGTCATACGCTACACCCGTTATGCTTGGATCATAGGTAACACCCACAATCTCACCAGAACCATTAGTTAGATACTGATTACCGCGCCCCGACACAAACTGATTATTGCCATCCCGATTCACCGCATCCAAACCATTATCACCAGCATCAATTATCAGCGCCACATACTTCCCAACACCGTTTAACCGTAAAATCGGGTCAAACGAGTCCAAACTACTTGATGCACTTGCAGGATCACCTTCCAAACGGCTCGGTGCCAAAGGCGCATAACGCTTGGGACCCACTCCGCCAATATCGTTATAAAATACATTCTGTGTACTAAAGCGCTCATCCAGCACATAAAAATAGCGTTTTTTGGGCGCAAAATAAACATCCCGTGTATCAATCTCTTGGGGTACATATCCCGTACAAATCGAACCGCCTCCGGTGCAACTCCCCAAACCAACTGCACTCAGCGGATCAGGCACAAAACCTGTAGCACTGTTACCGCTTATTAACGGATTACCGCAACTACTTTCAGAGCCTGACACCAAACCATCTCCATCCAAATCAGGACAAGGAAAATAACCTACTGCAGGAACTTTATCGCTCCCCTGAAGAACACCCGTTGTCGTAGTAAGATAAACTTCGGGATTAAGCACCGAAAACTCAAGCAAACGACGTTTAACTTCTTTTAAAGCCATGAGGCTTTCGTCAATCTCCTCGTTTTTAAACGTCGAAATCAATCCCTGATGCTTTGTTGCAAGCCACAAGGTTGCAATGATCGCAATCACCACAATCACCAATAAAAACACAAATCCTTTCTGACGCTCAACTGCCGGCATACTTCACCTACCAGATTAATCCATTTCTTTTTAATATAGACCAAACCGCCTGCATTAAACCGCCTGTTTTATATGACTTTTTTATAAAAACAAGCAAATCATAAAATTAACAATCACTACCACAACCGCTTGCCCTGCGCCTGTTGCTCCAACACCCACTGCTGAAACGCCGGCGGGCCGTAGGCGAGCGTAAAGGGGTTTTTCTCAAGTGTTTTGCTTTGCGGATCTTGCTGCTGGTAAATCAGCGGGCGCATATTCCGCTCGGCAAACTGCAT
>JACXUQ010000448.1 GCA_014763835.1 Thiotrichales bacterium | reverse complement strand
CTCGTGTATCTATCTCATGCAAAGCTCTCATAATATCCTGATTTATGTGCTGCTCGGGTCGGCCAGCATCACGCTGCTGCTCGGACATATTGCGGATACCGCAGTCATACTCGCGGTGGTGCTTATCAACGCAATCATCGGCGTCATCCAGGAAGGTAAAGCCGAGCAGGCAATGCAAGCGATCCGCGACCTGCTCGCACCGCAGGCGGCGGTGATTCGTGACGGCAAACGCCTGAGCCTGCCGGGCGAACAGTTGGTACCCGGCGACATCGTCCTGCTTGAAGCCGGCGACAAGGTGCCTGCCGACCTGCGTCTGCTGAGCAGTCACGGCCTGCAGATTCAGGAAGCCATTTTGACCGGCGAATCGGTGGCTGCCGAAAAACAGATCCAGGCAGTCGATGCCGAGGCGGCGCTTGGCGACCGTGCCTGCATGGCCTTTAGCGGTACCACCGTCACCAGCGGACAAGGCAAGGGCGTGGTGGTCACAACTGCAGCGGATACCGAAATCGGCCGTATCAGCGGTATGCTCTCGGAGGTCAGCACCTTAAGCACGCCGCTGATCGAACAGATGAACCATTTCGCCAAATGGCTCACCTGGGTAATTCTCGGTGCGGCCGCCTTTATTCTCGGCTATGGCATCCTCGTCTATCAGCGGGATTTCACCGAGCTGTTTCTCGCCGTGGTCGGCCTTTCGGTTGCCGCGATTCCCGAAGGCTTGCCGGCGGTGCTGACCATTTCGCCACCATCGCCGCCGCGGTGCGCGAAGGCCATACCGCCTATGCCAACATCAAAAAAGTCATCAGCTGGACGCTCCCCACCAGCACCGGCGAGGCGTCGTTCATTATGCTCGCCATTTTGCTGGGACTGACTCTGCCGATCACCTATCTCCCCGCCATGCACAATCTGTTTCAAACCCGAGCATTAGGCTGGGAAGAACTCGGTTGGGTATTGACGAGTGGTCTGCTGCTGTTTGTATTGCTCGAACTGGAAAAACGCCTGCGGCTTTCATGGCTCAAGCCCCGCACCCCCACTAACGGCGATCAGACAGAAAAGGGAATTTAGCGCGGATCGCCTGCACGCGGGCAGCCTCGATCTCGGCGGATTGCCAGCCTTGCGTGGCGTCCGCACAGGCCAGTACTTCACCCCAAGGATCGACAACCATCGAACCGCCAGCATAGCGCAAACCATTGCCGTCCGTGCCGGTGCGGTTAACGCCCACCAGATAACACTGGTTTTCAATCGCGCGGGCGCGCAACAGCGTTTCCCAGTGCAACTGGCGGCTTT
>JACXUQ010000447.1 GCA_014763835.1 Thiotrichales bacterium | reverse complement strand
TCGGAATCGCTAGTAATCGCGTAACAGCATGACGCGGTGAATACGTTCCCGGGCCTTGTACACACCGCCCGTCACACCATGGGAGTTGGGTCTACCCGAAGACGGTGCGCCAACCTGTTCGCAGGGGGCAGCTGGCCACGGTAGGCTCAGCGACTGGGGTGAAGTCGTAACAAGGTAGCCGTAGGGGAACCTGCGGCTGGATCACCTCCTTTCTAAGGATGTTTCTAGCAGATTGGCTTGCCGATCTCGTGAAACACTTAGCAAGTCGCCAATCAACGGCGACATACACGGCCAGGCCGTCCTCATATCTCTTCAGAAACTGTTATGCAGACCTACCGGTCTGGATCTGGGTCGGTAGCTCAGGTGGTTAGAGCGCACGCCTGATAAGCGTGAGGTCGGAGGTTCAAGTCCTCCTCGACCCACCAATTCCCCTCCGGGAGCGTAGGCGAGCAAGACCTTTATGGGGCCTTAGCTCAGCTGGGAGAGCGCCTGATTTGCATTCAGGAGGTCATCGGTTCGATCCCGATAGGCTCCACCAAACTTCGGTTTGATCGTTAAGCACTGAGAAGAGTGTTTAACCGTCCAACCGGACGAAAATTGACATCGTTTAGAGAGATGAAACATCAGCGTCACAGGCGCCTCGTGTGAGAGGTGCAGCTAGCGTTGCTAGCAAGATGTGACGTTGTCCAAGTCAAGTACACTAACCAAAGTGGAACTACGGTTCCACGACGCGACATCTTCGGATGTTGCGGGTAAGTATGCATGCTTTTGACCGGAAGAGGTCTTGCTTCTTCCGGATCAAATCAAGCGCGAGAAGGGCGTTTGGTGGATGCCTTGGCAGTAAGAGGCGATGAAGGACGTGATACTCTGCGATAAGTCCTGGGGAGCTGAGAATAAGCTTTGATCCAGGAATTTCCGAATGGGGAAACCCACCTGACAGTTCGTTATAATTACTTCGGTAGTTTATAACGTTCTGAAACAGGTACTTATTACCTGAATACATAGGGTTTTAAGAGCGAACCCGGGGAACTGAAACATCTAAGTACCCGGAGGAAAGGAAATCAACAGATACTCCGCTAGTAGTGGCGAGCGAACGCGGACCAGCCGAATCTTGAAAGTGACCAGAATGATCTGGAAAGATCAGCCATAGTGGGTGACAGCCCCGTATGGGAAGCTCGATAGGACGCATTAAGTAGGGCGGGACACGTGAAATCCTGTCTGAAGATCGGGGGACCACCCTCGAAGGCTAAGTACTCCTTACTGACCGATAGCGAACCAGTACCGTG
>JACXUQ010000053.1 GCA_014763835.1 Thiotrichales bacterium | reverse complement strand
GTTTTTGTATTGCAAACGTGGCAATTTGTGGCGATTTGCAGTATTCTTCGCCACGCAAAAGTGGATTGGACAATCGCGCGCGGGCTGACGCAAGTTAGGCTTCTCGAGGAAAGTCCGGGCACCATAGAGCGGGATGCCAGTTAACGGCTGGGCGGTGAGAGCCGACGGAAAGTGCAGCAGAAAATATACCGCCGATGGCCCTTCGGGGATCAGGTAAGGTTGAAATGGTGCGGTAAGAGCGCACCGCGCTTCTGGCAACAGAAGTGGCAGTGAAAACCCCATCCGGTGCAAGACCAAATAGGAAAACGTGTCGTCGGCTTGCCGGCGCGCCGCGTGGCTCGCGCGGGTTTTCGGGTAGGTTGCTTGAGGAAAGTAGTGATGCTTTCCCTAGATGAATGATTGTCGCTCCCTGGAGTACAGAACCCGGCTTATAGATTCGCTTTTGCCTTTTTTTATCCCCTTCTTTTCGCGTTTTAAAACGCGCATTCCGGTTGCTGGAAACCGGGGTTGGCCATTTGGCTCTTCACCCGTTTTCTGTTCAGTCAAACAGATTTACTGCTCGTCAAACAAAAAAATCGAAATTTTTAGGGAAAAATCTCCACTATTTGTTTTGCATTCATTTTGGTCGTCTTTTTTATCCCTATTTTGCGCTGTTATTTTTCTACTGCACTATATGTTGTGTATTTGCGCCGTTTGATGGGGGTGTAATTGCGCTTCATTGCGTATTCAGTATATTGTGATGCTTAGTTAAAAAACAGCTTTTTGTTATTCACATAACCTTATGAAATAAAAGTTTTATTAGGTGTTTCTAATGTGTTTATAGAGGGGTAATAGAGGTTTCTAAGTTGTTGTCCTGTAATGAAATTTTTGTCTTAAACGCCGGTTGCCGGGGTTGACAGTGGGTATTAAGAGCAATATAGTGGCGACAAGTGGGGAAAGGTGGCGAAAAGTGGATTTTTAAATGTTGTTCTTTCGTGGAATCAATTCGATTAACTTGGACGTTAAAGGGCGTATGGCGATCCCTAAGCGTTATCGTGAGTCGATTGCTGAAGCGAGTGACAATCAGTTGATCGCCACCATCGATTTGCATAGCCCGTGTTTGCTGATTTACACCTTGGATGAATGGGAAGTGATCGAGCGCAAATTGATGTCATTGCCGAACGCTGATCAACAGACACGTATGTATCAGCGTTTACTGTTGGGTCACGCCACCGAGATGGAGATGGATTCGCAAGGGCGTGTGCTGTTGCCGAGTTTGCTGCGCGATCATGCCAAACTGGACAAAAACGCGATTTTGCTCGGTCAGGGCAATAAATTTGAATTGTGGTCGCAGGAGGCGTGGGATGCGCAGCGGCCTGATATGTTGGATTCGGCCGCGTCGAATCAAATTTCAGAATCTTTAGCGAGTTTGACGCTGTAATGCCCGAAACCACCCTAAATCCGAATGAAGATAGCCAGCAGGTGCATTTTTCGGTATTGCTGAACGAGTCGCTCGAAGGTCTTCATATCCGCCCGGATGGCGTGTATATCGATGGTACTTTCGGGCGCGGCGGACATAGTCGCGCTATCTTGAAACAGCTTGGCGAGAAAGGTCGGCTGCTGGCAATCGATCAGGACCCGCAGGCGATTGAATACGCCAAGACGCATATTCAGGACGCACGTTTTGAAATTCAGTACGGTAGTTTTGAACAGGTGGCGGAGTTTTGCGCCGCGCGCGGCTTGACCGGCAAGGTGGATGGTCTGTTACTGGATTTGGGCGTCTCTTCGCCTCAGTTGGATGATGCCGAACGCGGTTTCAGTTTTATGCGCGAAGGCCCGTTGGATATGCGCATGAATCCGCAAGCCGGTTTGAGCGCGCGTGAATGGCTGCAGCAGGTGGATGAGGCGATGCTGGTCAAGGTGCTGAAACAGTATGGCGAAGAGCGTTTTGCCGGGCGTATTGCCCGCGTCATCAAGGAAGCGAGCGCCCAGGATGCGTTGAAAACCACTCTGGATTTGGCCGAGTTGGTCAGACGCGTTTCACCGAAAACGGAAAAGAACAAGCATCCCGCAACCCGCACCTTTCAGGCGATTCGTATTGCGGTGAATCGTGAGTTGGATGTGCTTAAAAATGTATTGGAAGCGGCGCTGGAAGTTTTGGCGCCGGGCGGGCGACTGGTGGTTATCAGTTTCCACTCGCTGGAAGACCGGATTGTGAAGCAGTTTATGCGCGACCAATCTACGATCAAAGATCTGTTTCCCGATTCACCGGTGCAGATCGAAGTAATCGAGCCGGTACTGAAACGCGTCGGCAAGCCGGTATTCCCAAGTGAAGAAGAGTGCCGTCTCAATAGCCGTTCGCGCAGTGCGGTTCTGCGGATTGCGGAGCGTTTGTAACAGTTTTTAAAGTGTAAAGTTTGTTTGGAATGGGTTCGGGCAGGCATTACACGGTTTTTTAAATGTCATGCTGATTAAGGGGAATCGTCGTCATGAAATTTGTAGGGAAAGAAACGACACCAGTGCGTACGCCTGGTATGCCGGTTATCAAGGTCATCGGTCTTGGCGGTGGTGGCGGTAACGCGGTGGATTATATGGTGCGCTCCAATGTAGAGGGCGTGGAATTCATGTGCGCCAATACCGATGCGCAGGCCTTGGCAAACTCGAGAGTGCCGGTTTGCATTCAGCTGGGTTCAGGTGGTTTGGGAGCAGGCGCCGATCCGGATCGCGGTGCGCAGGCGGCCAAAGAAGATATCGACAAAGTCAAAGAGCAGCTGCGTGATGCGGACATGGTCTTTATCACTGCCGGCATGGGCGGTGGTACCGGAACGGGTTCGGCTCCTGTGGTGGCCCAGGCGGCACGCGAAATGGGTATTCTAACGGTTGGTGTGGTCAGTCGCCCATTCAGCTTCGAGCGTCGCAACAAGGTGGCGGATGCCGGTATCGATGCGCTGGCTGAACACGTAGATTCCCTGATCACCGTGCCGAACGACAAATTGCTAAAAGTGTTGGGGCGCGACTTCGTGCTTGCCAAGGCGTTCGACTATGCCAACGAAGTGCTGCACGGCGCGGTGCAGGGTATTTCTGAGCTGGTAACGCGTCCGGGTATGATCAACGTTGACTTTGAAGACTTGCGTACTGTGATGACGGAACGCGGCATGGCGATGATGGGTGTGGGCCACGCCACCGGCGATGACCGTGCGGTCAAAGCGGCTGAAAAAGCGATTGCCAACCCGCTGCTGGAAGATATCTGTGTGTCGGGTGCCAGAGGTTTGCTGGTGAATATCACCAGTGGTCTGGATTTCACTTTGGGTGAGTTCAATGAAGTGGGTGACGTGATCGACAAGGTTGCTGCACCGGATGCCAAGGTGATTATCGGTACGTCGATCGATGAGTCGATGCAGGATGAGATTCGTGTAACCGTTGTGGCCACTGGTTTGGCGGAAGCGGGTGCTGTTGCAAAGAAGCCGGAGATGGTGAAGCCTAACTTGACCGCGGTACAGGCCAACAAAGAACCGGTTGAAAGCAGTGCAACCGTTGAGGCTTCACAGCCGGTTCAGGTGGCACAGCAAGCGGTTCAGCAACCGTTGCAGTCTGCGATGAAGGTGGAAGCCGTCAAAGAGACGCCCAAGGTTGAAGTGGAGCGTCCGAAGATGGTTGCCAACGGCGGTCTGACAGGTAGTTTGCCGAACTCGAACTATCTGGACATTCCGGCCTTCTTGCGCCGTCAGGCGGACTAATCAAGCCGGTCGGTCGATTGAGTGATGAGGAGTGGTTAATCCGGTTTTCATAAACTCAATCGACTGATAGGGTTGACATAGGTATGTCGCCAAGATGTTGAAAAGATTCCCCAAACCCACACACTTAGCTCCGTTTAAGTGGCGTGGGTTTTTTATTTTCAGCTTGGGGGTGACGGTGTTGATCTGCCTGGTCGCGATTATTCAGGTA
Organism: Thiotrichales bacterium; assembly: GCA_014763835.1. Lineage (GTDB taxonomy): Bacteria > Pseudomonadota > Gammaproteobacteria > Thiomicrospirales > Thiomicrospiraceae > Thiomicrorhabdus. The sequence goes on along the minus strand of JACXUQ010000053.1, from coordinate 3,820 downwards.
CAGCACCAGATACGGCATACCGAAACCGAATATTACCGCGCGCTGCAGAAGAATATTCAGGCGCGTGAGGAGTGGGGGCGCTTGATGCTCGAAAAAATGCATCTGAGTTCGCCCGCTCGCGTGGAGCGCATTGCGCAGTCCAGACTGCATATGACACTGGATAAATTGCAAGCGCGTCAAAATTTACAAACCCTGTATTTGCAAGTAACACCGCATGAGCTTGAAGTTTCGCCGCGATAAAGTGGTCTTTTTCCTGATCGCGCTCGGATTTGTCGCCGTGCTGGGTCGTGCCTTTTATGTGCAAGTGCTGCGTGCCGACTTTTTGCAGGAAGAGGGCACCAAGCGTCAGGTGCGCACCCTGGAAATTCCGGCACCGCGCGGTACGGTTTACGACCGCAACGGTGACGTGCTGGCATTGAGCACGCCGATGGCCTCGGTCTGGGTGGACGCCAAACAGGTGATGGGTTTTCAGAGAGATTACCGCCAGTTTCTCAATCTGCTCGGCTTGAGTGAGGCGCAGCTGCTGCAACTGGCCAAACGTCAGCAGCATAAGCGCTTGAGTTTCATCCGTCAGGAAAGTGATGCGAAGATTATCGAAGCGATTGAACAGCTGGAGTTGCCGGGTATCTATCTGAAAAAGGTCGGGTTGACTTTTGCGCCGCAGGGCCGCGACCAGACGCAGATAGTGGTGACTAAAGACCAGCCTTCCATCTGGATCGATCCGCAGCAGATGCAAGGCTTTCAGAATCTGTATGTCAGGTTGAGCAAGGTGCTGCGCTTGACGCCTGTCGAAATCGAACAGAAACTCAAAACCTTTTCCAAACGGCGTTTTGTTTATTTGAAGCGTTCGATTGAACCTTATGTGGCGGAACAGGTGGAAAAACTCGATCTTTACGGCGTGTATGTGCAGGACGAGTATAAGCGTTACTATCCGGCCGGCGAAATCAGTGCCCATCTGGTCGGCTTCACCAATATTGACGACAAAGGGCAGGAAGGGTTGGAGCTGGCCTATAACGACTGGCTCAAAGGTGTGCCGGGCAGAAAACAGGTCATCAAAGACCGGGCAGGCCGGGTCATCGATTTTGTCAAGGATGTCAAACCCGCCAGGCCGGGTAAGGATATTACCCTGAGTATCGATAAGCAGATTCAGTTTTTCGCCTATCGCGCGCTTAAGGCGGCGATGATCGAACATCAGGCCAAATCGGCCAGTGCCGTGGTGTTGGATGCCAAAAAAGGCGAGGTACTGGCGATGGTCAGTCTGCCGGGGTATAACCCGAATGACCGTGCAAAATTGAGCGGTGACGGCATTAAAAACCGCGTTGTAACAGACCTGTTGGAGCCGGGTTCGACGGTCAAACCATTTGTGATCGCCAAGGCCTTGGATTTGGGGGTGTTGAAACCGGACGAGGAGATCGATACCCGCCCGGGCGCCATCCGTATCGACGGCTACCGGATTACCGACAGCCACGACAACGGCTGGCTGACGCCCGAGGGGATTATTCAGAAATCGAGCAACGTCGGTCAGTCCAAAGTGGCGTTGCGCCTCAACGCGGAACAGCAGTGGGGCTTGTGGAAGGCGATCGGTTTCGGGCGCGACAGCGGACTCTACCTGCCGGGCGAGGCCAGCGGTTATGTGAAGCAGGTGGAGCAGTGGACGCCGCTCTACCAGGTATCGTCCTCGTTTGGTTACGGCTTCAATATTAATCTGCTGAATCTGGCACATGCCTATCTGATGCTGGCCAATCAGGGGAATATCATGCCCTTGAGCCTTTTCAAGCAAACCGAACCGCCGGCGCTGGAGCGGGTGGTCGGCGAAAAAGCCGCCCAAGAGGTGCTGCTGATGATGGAGAAGGTGGTCGCCCGTGGCGGTACTGCGCCCAAAGCGCAAATTGCCGGGTATCGGGTGGCCGGCAAAACCGGTACGGTGCATAAAACCAAAAACGGCGGTTACGAGCAGAATACCTATATGTCGTTGTTTGCCGGTATCGTGCCGGTGTCCAATCCGGATATGGTCATGGTGGTGGCGGTGGACGAGCCGAGCCGCGGAATTTATTACGGCGGCGCGGTGGCGGCGCCGGTGTTCAAAGAGGTGATGGAGCATGCCTTGCGTTTGCGTAATGTGGCGCATGACCAGCCGCTTGATGAAGTAGTTTCGACCTATGTACACTGAACTGGCGATAAGAGGTGGCAAAAGATGAAAACGCTTGCGGAGTTGTTTGCTTATCTACAGCCGACGGCTGATTTGGATGAGACACAAGCTGGGCAGCGCGTAGGAGATTTGCACCTCGATTCCCGCGCCTTGCAGAAGAATGATGTCTTTATTGCCGTTCAGGGCGGGCAGAAGCACGGTTTGGATTTTTTGACACAGGCCTGCCGGCAGGGAGTGTCGGTCATTCTGGCAGATCGGCCTTTCACAGAAACTGAACAGGCCGGGTATGCGGCACTCCCATCCGCGCCTCTTATTTGGGTGGTGGCGGATTTGCAGACACGCCTCGCCGCACTCGCGAACTGGTTTTATGATACGCCGAGCCGACGCCTGAAGGTGGTCGGCATTACCGGTACCAACGGTAAGACCTCCACCGCGCACTATCTGGCGCAGAGTTTGGCGGTGCTGGGACAGACGCCCGCCCTGATCGGCACGCTCGGCCACGGCTTTATGCTCGCCAATGGCGAAACCCGCCTGAGCGACACCCGCAACACCACGCCCGATGTGGTCAGCGTGCAGCGTCTGTTGCATGGTTTTGCCGAGGCCGGCGCCAACTGGGTGGTCATGGAGGTTTCGTCCCACGCCCTGAGTCTGGGGCGGGTTGAAGGGGTGGAATTTGAATGTGTTGCGCTGACGCAGGTGACCCGCGACCATCTCGACTTTCATGCCGACGAAGCCGATTACCGCGATGCCAAATCAAGACTGTTCAATGAGTACGAAAGCCGTTTTAGAGTATTGAATGCGTGCGACAGTCTGGGGCGGCAGTTGCTGGAGAAACACCCGCAGGCGCTTGCCTACAGCGTGCAGTCGTGCCGTGAGGCCTGCGGCTGTGGCCGGGGAGTGAATCTTTGCTGTCAAACCGCCACGTTGGATGCCGCCGGTATGCACTTGACGCTGCGGTTTGCCGAAGCGCCCTGCGAGGTCCACTTGAACCTGATGGGGCGTTTTAATATTGAAAACGTCCTCTGCGCATTGGGCGTTCTGATGGCGTGCCGATTTGATTGGGCGGCGGCCTGTGCGGTCTTGCCAGCACTGAAAGCGGTCAAAGGTCGCATGCACAAGGTGGCCGAAGAACCGACGGTGCTGGTGGATTTTGCCCATACGCCGGATGCATTGCAAAGCGTATTACAGGCGGTAAAAGCGCATTTACCGGCGGAATCTTCTGGGCAGTTGTGGGTGGTGTTCGGTTGTGGCGGCGACCGCGATCGCGGCAAACGCCCGCTGATGGCCAAGGCGGCCGAGCAGGCTGCGGACAAGGTGGTGCTGACCAGCGATAATCCGCGTCATGAATCGCCACAACAGATTTTTAATGATACGCTGGCCGGTTTTACAGCGGTCGACCAGGTCGTCGTAATCGAGGATCGCCGCGTCGCGATTGAATATGCCCTGCAACATGCCGCGACCGATGATGTGGTGGTGATTGCAGGCAAAGGGCATGAACACTATCAGGAAATTGCCGGCGTACGCCATCCTTTCAGCGACCAGCAGATCGTGGAGGTCTGGTTGGCAGAGCGGGCTGAGTGAACGTAAATGAGTAATATGCAGGGCGGTTTGTCGCCGGAACAGCAGGTTAATCGGATGGAACAGCAACTCAAGGTGCAAGAAAGTGTTCAG